>NZ_CP150191.1:2435000-2735000 GCF_037965165.1 Ureibacillus sp. FSL K6-0786
AGCGCCTGCCTTGCACGCAGGAGGTCAGCGGTTCGATCCCGCTATGCTCCACCAAATTATAAATGAATAACAATTGACGGCGGTGTAGCTCAGCTGGCTAGAGCGTACGGTTCATACCCGTGAGGTCGGGGGTTCGATCCCCTCCACCGCCATCTTAAGGACCTTTAGCTCAGTTGGTTAGAGCAGACGGCTCATAACCGTCCGGTCGCAGGTTCGAGTCCTGCAAGGTCCACCAAAGGTTGAAAAGATAGATAAGAAACAAATGGAGGAATACCCAAGTCTGGCTGAAGGGATCGGTCTTGAAAACCGACAGGCGGGTCAAACCGCGCGGGGGTTCGAATCCCTCTTCCTCCACCATAATATAAAATAATTATTATCGCGGGGTAGAGCAGTCTGGTAGCTCGTCGGGCTCATAACCCGGAGGTCGCAGGTTCAAATCCTGCCCCCGCAACCAAAGTGGTCCCGTGGTGTAGCGGTTAACATGCCTGCCTGTCACGCAGGAGATCGCGGGTTCGAGTCCCGTCGGGACCGCCATAAATACGGGTCGGTAGCTCAGTTGGTAGAGCATTTGACTGAAGATCAAAGTGTCGGCGGTTCGATTCCGTCCCGACCCACTTGATGCGGGTGTAGTTTAATGGTAAAACCTCAGCCTTCCAAGCTGATGTCGTGGGTTCGATTCCCATCACCCGCTCCAATGGGCCTATAGCTCAGCTGGTTAGAGCGCACGCCTGATAAGCGTGAGGTCGATGGTTCAAGTCCATTTAGGCCCACCATATATTCCGAAGTAGCTCAGTGGTAGAGCAATCGGCTGTTAACCGATTGGTCGTAGGTTCGAATCCTACCTTCGGAGCCATAAGGAGAAGTACTCAAGAGGCTGAAGAGGCGCCCCTGCTAAGGGTGTAGGTCGGGGTAACCCGGCGCGAGGGTTCAAATCCCTCCTTCTCCGCCATACATAGCTGTGGCCCCTTGGTCAAGTGGTTAAGACACCGCCCTTTCACGGCGGTAACACGGGTTCGAATCCCGTAGGGGTCATAAAAAACCTCGAGACAATTTATGATTGTCTCGAGGTTTTTTTATTACAAATTATCGCATGGAACATCTTTATTCATTAATAAATACTATAAAAACAAAAGAGTATGGGGAGTGGAGAATAGATGAAAGTAGTGGACCTACATTGCGATGTATTAGAAAAATTAGCACGATTTGAAGATGCCAATTTTCGCAATGATTCTAGAATATATTCTAACTTTGAAAGATTAAAGGCAGGGAATGTAAAAATTCAAGTATTTGCAATATTTATCCATCCAGATATTCCTAAAGAGCAGAAATTTCAAGAAGCATTACGTCAGATTGAAGCCTTCCATAAATATGTATTGAAAGAGCCGGAAATGGTTCATATTAAAGATTGGAAGCAAATTGATGAGCTCGAAGAAGGGCAAATAGGAGCCGTATTAAGTTTGGAAGGCTGTGATGCCATAGATGATGATCTTGAAAAATTAAAGATCATTTTGGATGCAGGCGTTAAGATAGTCGGATTAACTTGGAATTATGAAAATAAAGTTGGCTATGGCACGTCAGAAGATTCTACAAAGGGTATAAAACCTTTTGGAAAAAAGGTAATTGAATTGTTAAATGAACGAGATATTATCATAGATGTTGCGCATTTAAATGAAAGAGGATTTTATGAATTATTACCGCTTGCAAAAAAAGTGATTGCTAGCCATTGTAATTCACGCACTCTCTGTGATCATCCAAGAAATTTAACGGATGAACAAGTGAAAATGCTTGTAGAAAAAGGTGGACGTATCCATGTTGTTTTTTATCCCCCATTTATAGAAAAGGAGAAGAAAACGACGACAATCGAAAAATTGGTTGAGCACATAAAATATTTAGCTAATTTAGTAGGAGTGGAACATATCGGTTTTGGTTCTGATTTTGATGGGATGGACCCATTGTCAGTAAGCAATTTATCAAATGCTTCTGAATTTCCAAATATCATTGAAAGGTTGCGTCAAGAGTTTACAGATGATGAGGTGAAATTATTTTCAGAAGAGGGATTTATGAATTATATAAGAAAATTAAATGCAACGACTTAATATAGAGATAGGGAAATAAAAACTATATACTCCTAAAATTGGAGATTTTAGGATAAAAACTTTATAAATAATTTCACAGAAAGAATAGTTGAAAGTATTATTATTAAACCTAAAAAAATGATATGATAAAATAGATATTGCATTGTTCGGAAAGGCAATCAGAATAATTATTTTAGGAAAGCAGAAATAAGATTCTGCTATTTTTATGGCAAATTACATTGCTTTTTTACGGAGGTTTTTTTCATGCATCAAAAGTGGTCTAAAACCACTGAAGTTGAAGTGGCATCAAATAAATTGTCCTTTTATATTGAAACGATTGAAGTGAATCAATTGTCCCCTTTAGCTTTTTATGCAGCAGGAGAACAGCAATATAGAGGGGAAAGGTTTTTTTGGCAAAATCGTGAAAAAACATTAACGATTGTTGGACTTGGACAAGCAATCGTATTGGAAAATAATAAAAATGGTCAACGTTTTTATGATATTGAGCATCAATGGAAAGAATTAACGAAAAATATTGTAATGGAAGAGCAGGAACCTCAACCTATTTTATTCGGAGGTTTTACCTTTGATCCGGAAAATAAAGAAAATGGTGAGTGGAATGATTTTCCTCAAAGTTATTTTACTGTAGCTACTTTTCAATTAATAAAACAACATGAGAAAACTTATGTCAGCATTCATTTGATTACAGAACAACAAGATTCTTCGATACATTTTGAAAAATTAAGGGAAGAACGGGACCGATTAATTCATGCAGCTCAAGTGAAAGAATTGAAAACATATGAAAAGCCGAAAATTCACTCGATTCATGAGCGAAATAAAGATTACTATTTCCATGCAGTTGAAAATGTTACCCATTTAATTCAAAAAAACGAAGCAGATAAAGTAGTAATCGCCCGTTCTTTAGAATTGGATTTTAAAGGTGCGTTATCTTCGCCTCAAATCATTTATCAAATAATGAATGAACAGCCGGAAAGTTATTTATTTGGTCTTGAGCGGAAAAACTTACTATTTTTTGGTGCTACCCCTGAGCGTTTAGTAAAGGTGAAAAATCAGTATGCTTATTCTGCTTGTGTTGCTGGTTCTATCAAACGGGGAAAAACAGCAGAAGAAGATAAATTGCTAGGGGAACAACTATTAAGTGATTCCAAAAACTTAAAAGAACATCAATATGTTGTCGATATGATTGAAAATATTTTTAGCAAACATTGTGAAGAGTATAAAGTGCCAAAGCGTCCTAAATTATTAAAAATTCGTGATATACAACATTTATATACGCCTGTTGAAGGAAAATTATTCAATCATGCAACAATATTGCAATTAGTAGAACATTTGCATCCTACTCCCGCGTTAGGTGGAGTTCCTAGAAATAAAGCGATGGAGATTATTCGTGAGTTCGAAAAAATGAACAGGGGATTATATGCAGGACCAATCGGTTGGATTGATGCTGATGGAAATGGAGAATTTGCCGTTGCTATACGATCTGCAGCATTAATTGATAAGAAAGCATACTTATATGCTGGCGGTGGAATTGTTGCAGATTCAAATCCAATGACGGAATATGAAGAAACGTTAGTAAAGTTTCGTCCGATGTTGCGGGCTCTAGGAGGACAATTTAATGAGTGAACGTAAAATTTTGACGGATTATGTGTATCAAATTGTAGCGTCTCTTGTCCAAAATGGTGTGGAAGATGTAGTCATTAGCCCTGGATCACGGTCAACTCCGTTAGCCTATGCATTTGCATCAACAAAAGAATTGAATCTGTATCGACAAGTGGATGAACGATCTGCGGCGTTTTTTGCGTTAGGATTGGCAAAGTCAAAAGGGAAACCAGTAGTATTACTGTGTACATCAGGTACTGCAGCTGCAAACTACTATCCTGCTATAGTGGAAGCAAAATATGCACGAGTTCCGCTCGTTGTCATTACAGCTGATCGTCCCCATGAATTGCGTGAAGTAGGGGCTCCACAAGCAATCAATCAAATTGATTTATATGGAAATCATGTCAAATGGTTTGCTGAATTTCCAATACCTGATGATAACAGTGTAACTCTGCCATTTGTTGAACGTCATATTGTACGAGCTGTCAATATTGCTAAGACTCATCCATTAGGTCCGGTACATATTAATATTCCGTTTCGTGAGCCATTGTTGATTGATTTTCAAAATGAATTACCAAAAAGATCATTTTTGGCAAGTTTCAATGGCACGATTACCCCACACTATGAAGCGATGAAGGTGCTATCATCGATTATCAAAGAAGCACGAAGAGGAATAATTGTAATCGGTGAACTTGCACTTGGTACAAAGTTAGAATATTTATGGTCATTTATTCGAAAAGTACAATGGCCTGTTTTAGTTGAAAGTTTATCAAATATGAGAGCGAATATCCCAGAAGATTGTAAACAGTATGTCATTGCTACATATGATGCGCTCTTAAAAAGCGATGAGTTTAAAAAATTGGCAGTTTGCGATACAGTCATCCGTTTTGGTGCACAACCAGTTTCAAAATTTTTAACGATTTTTTTAATGGAATCCAAGCCAAAAAACTATATAGTAATCGATGAGGATCCGATGTTTCGGGATTCAACTTCCGTTTCAACACATTTTATCCATGCATCCATCGAATCATGGTTAGAGGAAATGATTTTCCAGTCAACGATTAATGAATCATATTTTACTCTTTGGAAAACAGCTGATGATATAGCTAAAAAACATATACTTGCATATACTCAACATGAAAAAGATGAAGGGGCATTCGTTCGCTATTTGTTAGAACAATTGCCAGAAAAAAGTGATTTATTTGTGAGCAGTAGCATGCCAATACGAGATATTGATACTTTTTTGTTGCCTACTTCAAAGGATATTCAAATCTTTGCTAATCGAGGGGCAAACGGTATTGATGGAGTCGTTTCAACGGCATTTGGATTTTCGAAAGGGAGAGAAAATCGAAAAACGTATTTATTGATTGGAGATTTAGCAGCCTTACATGATATTAACGCGTTTCTATTAACCCGCTATCAACCGTGTAATATGACTATTTTTGTATTAAATAATGATGGTGGGGGGATTTTTTCCTACTTGTCTCAAGCAACCGTAAAAGAATACTATGAGGACTTATTTGGAACTCCGACTGCACTAAAATTTCAAGATGTAGCAAACATGTATGGAATGGACTATTTGCTAATCAACCATTTTGATGAAAAAGAAAAGATTTTTGATAAAGGGGACAAACCATTAAGATTAATAGAAATTCGAACAAACCGAAATGAAAATGTTCAGGCACATCGAAAGTTATGGCAACATATAAATTCGGAGTTGAAAGAATGGCTACTTTAAATATTCGTGGAATACAGGTCAATGTGGATATATGGAATGAGGGTGCAGAAGAAGTTCTTGTTTTGTTACACGGTTTTACTGGAACAACTAACACCTGGAATAAAGTAATTGAATACTTGCCAAATACAATAAAAATTGTCGCAATTGATTTAATTGGACATGGTAAAACGGAAGCGCCAAAAGATTCTTCACGATATTCTATGATTGAACAAGTGAAGGACTTGGAAGAAATATTTAATCAATTGGGATTACATTATTTTAACTTATTAGGTTATTCAATGGGAGGGCGAGTAGCATTATCATACGCAGTTCGCTTTCCTAAGCGGATTAAACAATTAATATTAGAAAGTTCATCGCCAGGTTTACATACCGAAGAAGAACAACTGGCTAGAAGACAGGCGGATGAATTATTGGCTGATGAAATTGAAGAGAAGGGAATTCAATGGTTTGTAGATAAGTGGGAAAACATCCCCCTTTTTGCATCCCAAAAGACATTACCTGAACAAATACAACAAGCGATTCGAGAAGAACGGTTAAGCCAATCAGAAACGGGGCTTGCTAATAGTTTGCGTGGAATGGGGACAGGTGCCCAACCTTCATTATGGCGAAAATTAATTCGTCTCTCCTTTCCCGTTATACTCATAACTGGAGAATTAGATCAAAAATTCGTCCAAATTGCTGAACAAATGCTTGAACAGCTACAAAATGCGAAACATATTAACGTTCCTAATGTAGGCCATTCAATTCACGTGGAAAATCCGGAACAATTTGCTACAATAATTAAGGAAGTCTTATAAAATTCGGGGAGGTTACTCATATGACTCGTGAGTGGAAAACTTTACATACTTATGAAGATATAAAGTATGAATTTTATAATGGGATTGCAAAAATTACAATCAATCGTCCGGAAGTACGCAACGCATTTCGACCAAAAACGGTTGAAGAATTAATTGATGCTTTCTCCCGTGCTCGTGATGATGCAAATATCGGTGTTATTATTTTAACAGGTGAAGGTGATAAAGCATTCTGTTCTGGTGGTGACCAAAAGGTGCGCGGTCATGGTGGGTATGTTGGCGATGACAATATCCCACGATTAAACGTACTAGATTTACAACGACTAATTCGCGTAATTCCAAAACCAGTTATTGCGATGGTTGCTGGATATGCTATCGGTGGCGGACACGTATTACACGTAGTGTGTGACTTAACGATTGCTGCAGACAACGCTATATTTGGACAAACTGGTCCGAAAGTTGGTTCCTTTGACGCTGGATACGGTTCTGGCTATTTAGCACGCATCGTTGGACATAAAAAAGCTCGTGAAATCTGGTACTTATGCCGTCAGTATAATGCACAAGAAGCGTTAGAAATGGGATTAGTAAACACGGTTGTACCTTTAGAACAATTGGAAGATGAAACGGTAAAATGGTGTGAAGAAATCCTTGAAAAATCACCAACTGCCATTCGTTTCTTAAAAGCTGCAATGAATGCAGATACAGATGGACTTGCAGGACTTCAACAATTCGCTGGAGACGCGACGCTTCTTTACTATACAACGGATGAAGCAAAAGAAGGACGAGATGCGTTTAAAGAAAAACGTAAACCAAACTTTGGTCAATTCCCAAGATTCCCTTGATTTAGATATCGATAATTCGTTTTTGAAAATAGGCTGTCTTGAAAGTTTCTACTTTCAAGACAGCCTTTTTCATTTTGGATGGATTTTGTAAATCATGATAACTAATGAGTCTGATTGTTAATTTTTATTTATGATATTTTTTTAGTAAAATGAAGGGGAGAAAGGGAGGAATTATAATGTACCCTAATTGGATTCTACAGCGAGCCTATTTAACTCCAAATCGAATTGGATTATCTTTTGAAGGTAATCACTGGACTTTTGAAGAAATCAAAAAGATTTCTGTAAAACGTGCGGAACAATTAAAGGTATTAGGAATAGATAAGGGAAGCCGTGTTGCGGTTCTTGGAGAAAACGATTCAAGTTTGATTTTTATTATGTACGGATGTATGCATTTACAATGTGAAATGGTGTTATTAAACCGTAAGCTAACTACTAATGAATTGGCTTATCAAATCAATGATGCACAAGTCTCAATGGTATTAGTCAATGACAATGATCTGTCATTACTGCCTGAAGATGTGAACTACTTGCGATTCTCTGAAATCGAAAATAGCGATTGTAAGCCAATTGAAATAAGCCGTGAATGGCCGCTGCAACAGACGATTTCCATTATGTATACGAGCGGCACGACAGGTTTTCCAAAAGGCGTGCGTCAAACGGTAGAAAACCATCAATCAAGTGCCGTTGCTTCAGTTTTGAATATCGGTTTATCCGAGAAAGATGTTTGGCTTTGTGCTGTACCTCTTTTTCATATTAGTGGATTTTCGATATTAGTTCGTTCTCTATTATACGGCAACGAAGTAAAGCTCTATCGAAAATTTGATCATGTACAAATTGCAGAGGATATTGTTTTCGGTAGGGTAACAAATGTTTCAGTGGTAGCGGTGATGCTTGAGCGAATTTTACATATCCTTGAAGAACGAAATCAGAAGGCATCTCCATCATTTAAGTTGATATTGGCAGGAGGTGGCCCTATTCCGAAAGATTATTTAATTCGTGCAGAACAGCGGGGATTGAAAGTATTGCAAACTTATGGGATGACGGAAACTTCCTCTCAAACAGCGACATTACCTGCGGAAGATGCTTTGCGGAAAATCGGTTCGGCTGGTAAACCATTATTTTTCAATCAGATTAAAATATTAGGAGCGGAAGGTCCTTACCAAGAAGGGGAAATTTGTATCCGAGGTCCACATGTGACGCCAGGATATATTGGACGTTACGAAGCGAAACCATCGACGGAAGACGGATGGTTACATACTGGTGATATAGGTTATGTAGATAACGAAGGATATTTATATGTCGTTGATCGCCGTTCAGACCTAATCATTTCCGGTGGAGAGAACATTTATCCAGCAGAAGTGGAAAACGTGTTAATGGGGCATCCTGCAATCAAAGAAGCGGGTGTTTGTGGAGTGGAGGATGCAACATGGGGACAAGTTCCAGTTGCTTTCATTGTATTGAAAAAAGATGTTTCACCTGATGAAATTAAAGAATATTGTTTACAACATTTAGCGAAGTATAAAGTACCAAAAGAAGTCTATGTGGTTGATGCATTACCAAGAAATGCTTCCAATAAATTGTTGCGTCGAAAATTAAAAGAATTGTTATCTTAATCTCCATGAGTAGTACAAGCTGGTTTGTACTACTTTTTTAATAGTGATGATTTGATAAGTTATCTATTCCATGCATTATGTACCTAATTTAAGGAAAAATAAGAGCGAATCGAAAGCTGCAGCCTTCTGAATCGCTCCCTTAGGATTAATAATTTAAAGCTTTTTCCAGCGTTTTTAAATTTTTCTTCATTAAAGTAAAGTAATCTTCATTGTTTTGAATATCTTCTTCTGTTAATACACTGAGGTTATGTAATATTAGTGATTCAGCACCAATTTCTTGTTGAATGACAGATGCTAGTTTTGATGATACATTTTGTTCGAATAATATATATTTTATTTGATGTTTTTTAGCAAGAGCAACAATTTCCGCAAGTTCCTTCTGGGATGGTTCGCTTTGTGAATTTAATCCAGCAACGGGGATTTGTGTTAACCCGTAATTTCCTGCGATATATCCAAAGGCTGCATGGGACACAAAAAATGTTTTGGATGAAGCATGACTTGCTAAGTCTTTATATTGTTGATCTAATTCATCGAGACGTTTTACTAATTGCTCATAGTTTGTATTGAACGTATTTTCTTGTTCTGGAAGAAGGTTGACAAGTTCATTTTTAATCGTCAATGCTATATCTTTAGAGATCGTAGGAGAGAGCCAAACATGTGGATCGACCTCTCCATGGTGGTGGTCGTGTTCATGTTCATGTTCCTCGTGGGAATGTCCAACAGAAGTTTGTAGTTTTTGTTCATCAATTTTTTCTGCGACTGGAACAAATTTTACGTGTTCATTTGCCAATGATTTTTTCGCATTTTCCACAAAACTTTCTAAACCTAATCCAATATAGAAAAATACGTCTGCATCTGCTAAAGCGATCATATCCTTTTGTGTTGGTTCAAAAGTGTGCTCATTTGCTCCAGGAGGATAGATAGAAGAAACATTCACATAATCTCCACCGATTTGTTTTGCAAAATATTGTAGTGGGTATACAGTAGTATATATATTAATTTCGTTATTCTTTTCTTGATTCGATTCATTATTGGTGCAGGCAGTTAAAAGCAGCGTCATCGCTAGTAATGAGAGGAAAATCAAATTTCTCATTATATTTCTCCTTTTCATCAAATAGTAATGATTACGATTTATGTAATTTTCACGAAATCAATAATACCATGAACAAGTGAATAAATACAATAAGAAAAACCTTCGAAATTAATTTTTTTTCGAAGGCCACTTTTCAGGTACGGGATCAAAACCCCCAGGATGAAAAGGATGACATTTTAAAATGCGGATTGTAGTAAGAATAAAGCCTTTAATAGCACCGTGCTTTTCAAATGCTTCAAGTCCATATTGAGAACAAGTCGGATAAAATCGGCAGGTTGGTGGTGTGAGTGGAGAAATAAATTTTCTATAAAATTGAATAAACCAAATAAAAGGATATTTCATTGTTCGAATTTCTCATTCCTTACTTTACTTATTTAAAATCGACCTTTTCTTTTCATATGTATAAAGAAACCGATAGCACCAATCATTATGATGAAATACATAACGCCTACTAATATTAAGATACCAGACATATTCAATATCATCACCTCTACCTATATACTAACATAATTATTCTTCTGATTGTTGAATACAAGGTGAACATAATATTTGGATAAATTCAATAAAAAATATCATACTATATATGAACTGTTTTCTGAGATTTCATGCAATTGTAAAATTATAAAAACAATGTTTTTAGTATAATTAAAAAAGAAAGAAAAATCTGTAAAATGAGGTGAAATGATGTCAAACGATAAATTAATTGCCCAATTAAATGAATTAGTTTCAACATACTCAGTATTATATACTAAACTTCATAATTACCATTGGTATGTAACAGGTCCAAGCTTCTTTACATTACATGAAAAATTTGAAGAATTATACAATGAAATTACGGCAAACTTAGATGAAGTAGCAGAGCGTATTCTAACAAAAGGCGGAAAGCCAGTTGCAACATTAAAAGAGCATTTAGAATTATCAAGAGTACAAGAAGCTTCAGGTTCAGAAACATCAGAGGAAATGGTTCAAACAATAATTGATGACTTCCAATCCACTATGAAGCTGATTAAAGAAGCAATGGAAGAGGCGGCAAATCAAGGCGATGATCGTACAGAAGATATGTTGAACGCAACTTTCCAAAGTCTAGAAAAACATACATGGATGTTATCAGCGTTTTTAGGTAAATAACGGAATGTCTATCCTCAAGAGTTCAATGATAGAACTTTTGAGGATTTTTTATCCTTTTGAATAGCCCTAATTGTATTTCACCATAATGAATATAAGGAGGGTGATTACTATCGAAAAGACAACGCTGTATGTGAACGTCTTAAACCAATCTTATAATTACATTCCTACTGGCGAACCTTGTGAGTTTAAGATTGAATTGGATCCGGATAAAGTGTTTATATTTAAAAAGCTATTTAATCAGTTAAACTCTTTAGAATTTGATAATGCAGTAAGAGCTCATTTACCATATCTTCCATACCATCTTGATGAAGAGAATGATGAAATTGATAATCGATTGAAAAAAATTTATGCTTTAATTCATGAGTTTGGCGATGAAAAAATAAAAGAATTTGTGGAACAATTGCCCTATTTCAATAATTGAATAGAACACATCCCTTCGCTACACTAAATGTATAGGAGTTGAAGGGATGTTTACTTTTTATGATTTAAACAATAATAAAGTCGAACTAAGTTTTGAAGGTCCTCCGTTTCCACTTGAGCCGAAGCATGTCCTGGTGCTTGTACAAAAAGATGGAAAATGGCTTTGTACAATCAATCAAAAACGGGGTGTGGAATTTCCTGGAGGTAAAGTGGAATTGGGAGAAACAATAGAACAAGCAGCTAAGCGGGAAGTTTATGAAGAAACGCTCGTACATATTACGGATTTGAAATTATTTGCCCATTATACTGTTTATGAAAAAATCCCATTTTGTAAAGCCGTATTTGTTGCAAAGGTGGCTCGAATCGAACCTTTTGTTCAACAATACGAAACGGTCGGGCGACTTTTTTTAACAACGGAGGAAGTATTACAACATCCATATGCAAGTTTTTATATGAAGGATGAAGGGATGAAAAAAATTTTGCAGGAAGTGAAACAACTTGAAAAAGAATGGTAGCATTGAATTAATTAGAAAATATCCTTCTCCTAATCCAAATGTAGAGCTTGAGGAAATCGTTTATTGGTCGGAAGGGCTTCGAGTGAAAGGATTGCTTGCTAGACCTATTGGAGATGGTTCATATGAAGCATTATTATATTTGCGTGGTGGATTGCAGTCGGTAGGAATGGTAAGGCCAGCTAGAATTGCGCAATTTGCCTCAAATGGGTTTATTGTATTTGCACCGTATTATCGTGGAAATCGAGGTGGAGAAGGTCGCGATGAATTTGGGGGCGATGACCGACTTGATGCACTGCATAGCATCCAATTATTAAAAGAAATTGCCAATAATGATTCGGTACACCTTTTTGGTTTTTCAAGGGGAGGATTAATGGCTTTATGGATGGGGATTTTGAGTAAAGATATTCGGTCAATCGTCACTTGGTCGGGTGTAGCTGATTTGGCGGATTTGTACGAAGAACGGGTTGATTTAAGACGTACGCTAAAGAGACTTATCGGTGGATCTCCAACAAAATATCCGGAAATTTATGAAGAACGCTCACCAATTTATGAAGTGGACCGCATTCATGCACCGGTACTTATTATCCACGGTACTGAAGATTCCAATGTTAGGATCGAACAGTCCTATAAGCTTGAAAAGGCGCTTAAGGAATCAGGAAAAGAATTTGAAACGTGGTATATGGCCAATTTGGCACACCATTTTCCACCCCATATCAATAGAGAAACGGTCCGTTCTATTTGCAATTGGATGAAAGAAAAAGGAAAGAAGCGATGATTTCAATTCACTCTTTTCCCTTTAATTATTGAAACACTTAGAACCGTTTTTCATTAAAGATTTATAAAAAAGCCCATCAAAATTAAATGGCCTGATCAAAAAGTGTAATATTTTTTGATCAGGCTCAAATTCTTTATGATGATTATATTTTCCCTGCGTTGGTCACATCTGACGCGACTCCTTGTCGAAATTAATCTGCGAAGAATGCATGAGCATCAGTCGTAAAGAGAGGCGCCTCAATGACTTATTAGGCGCCTCTTTAATCTTAATATGAGTTTAGAATGGATGGAACGTTGATATTAAACCAATGGTCCACCTTTTTTCAAAATATCTTCTGATACGTTGTTAAATTTCTTGAAGTTTTCTTTGAATAAATCAGCTAAATAACGAGCTTTTTGATCGTAAGCTTCTTTATCTTTCCAAGCTTCACGAGGATCTAGCACTTCGCTTGGAACCCCTTCAATTGCAGTTGGGATGTGTAATCCGAAAATACCATCTTGTTTTGTTTCAACATCGTTTAATTTACCGCTGATAGCAGCACGTACCATTGCGCGAGTATATGAAAGCTTCATGCGGCTACCTACACCGTATTCGCCACCAGTCCAACCAGTGTTCACTAAGAATACTTGAACGTTGTGTTCATCGATTTTCTCACCTAACATTTCAGCATATTTTGTTGCTGGAAGTGGTAAGAAAGGAGAACCGAAGCATGTAGAGAATACTGGTTCAGGTGAAGTAACGCCGCGTTCAGTACCAGCCAATTTAGAAGTGAATCCGCTTAAGAAGTGGTACATTGCTTGTTCCTTCGTTAATTTACTGATTGGAGGAAGCACTCCAAAAGCATCAGCAGTTAAGAAAATAATTGTTTTCGGATGACCAGCAATAGAAGGCATTACAATATTATCAATGTAATGAATTGGATACGCTGCACGTGTATTTTCTGTTAGGCTATTATCATCGTAATCAGGAATACGTGATTCTGAATCGATTACAACGTTTTCTAACACTGTACCAAAACGAATGGCATTATAAATTTCTGGCTCTTTCTCAGCTGATAAATTAATTGTTTTAGCGTAGCAGCCGCCTTCAATGTTGAACACACCGTTGTCAGACCAACCATGTTCATCATCACCGATTAATTTACGATCACTGTCAGCAGAAAGAGTTGTTTTTCCAGTACCAGATAAACCAAAGAATAACGCTACGTCACCATCTTCTCCAACGTTAGCAGAGCAATGCATTGAAAGAATTCCTTTTTCAGGTAACAAGTAGTTCATGATACTGAAAATAGATTTTTTCATTTCACCAGCATATTCCGTACCACCGATTAAAATAATTTTCTTTTCGAATGATACGATAATAAATGCTTCAGAGTTTGTTCCGTCAACAGCTGGATTCGCTTTGAAACCAGGTGCAGAAATAATTGTGAAATCAGCTGTATGAGAAGCTAATTCTTCTTTTGTTGGACGGATGAATAATTGATGACAGAAAAGATTGTGCCAAGCATATTCATTTACTACTTGAATAGATAATTGAGATTCTTTATCTGCTCCAGCAAAGCCTTTAAATACAAATAACTCGTCTTTTTCTTTTAAGTAATTTAATACTTTTATATACAAGTTATCAAACACTTCAGCAGAGATTGGCTGATTTACACTACCCCAATCAATTTTATCTTTAATGCTTTCTTCTTCGACAATAAATTTATCTTTTGGAGAACGGCCTGTATATTTACCTGTCTCAGCAACAATTGCACCATCAATTGTTAATTTGGCTTCTCCACGAGTTACCGCCTTTTCAACTAATTGAGGCACTGACAATTGAGTGTTTATATTTCCACCTTTTAATAATTCCTTCAGCTCATTTGCAATTTCTACTGAATTCATCGATTAAATACCATCCTTTTTTTATTTTTAGGAAAATTAATTGTTGGTTATATAATACAGAAATTAGTATAACACATTAGATGAAATAATCTATACTAATTCTTAAAATTATTTATGAAAATTTTTTGCTTGTAACAAGAGTACCTACTTATAAGTAAATTATAGAATACCGGGTTATGTCAAATTTGAGAAAAAGGAAAAAATATTTGACATTGTATAGTATATTACGTAACATGTTGGTTGAACGGATACTCTTATCCAGAGCTGGTGGAGGGTTAAGGCCCTATGAAACCCGGCAACCTGCATTACTATAATAATGCGTGGTGCTAACCTGATGCAAGGGGTTCCCTTGAACGATAAGAGTGAAAGGTAGAATGTTTAGTTCCTTTCCTCATGCATGTGGATAGGAACTTTTTTTATTCAAGCACAAATGTCGTACTCATTCAACCTATAAAACCTATAAAAAGATAAAAATTTCTTAAAGCCTTTCATCATCTTCGCACTGTTCCTTACGGGCGAATGTTGCTAAGGCAAAATGGATAATGAGTACCGTATCATAGCAGAGATTCGTCTCGTAAATTTAGGAGGAAATTTAATGTCAAATCGTCGACTGTTTACATCAGAAAGCGTAACAGAAGGTCATCCAGATAAAATTTGTGACCAAATATCCGATGCAATATTGGATGCGATACTAGAAGAAGATCCAAATGCAAGGGTTGCTTGTGAAACAATTGTTACAACTGGATTAGTGCTTGTAACCGGAGAAATTACTACGACAACTTATGTCGATATTCAAAGTATTGTTCGGGACACTGTCGCAGAAATTGGATATACGCGTGGGAAATTTGGATTTGATGCAGAAAACTTGGCGGTGCTCACTGCAATCGGTGAACAATCACCAGATATTGCAGAAGGTGTAGACCAAGCCTTAGAAGCACGAGAAGGATATATGACTGATGAGGATATCGAAGCGATTGGTGCTGGAGACCAAGGATTAATGTTTGGATTTGCTTGCAATGAAACTCCAGAACTGATGCCTCTACCGATTAGTTTAGCTCATCGACTTGCAAGAAGATTATCAGAAGTTCGGAAATCAAAAGAGATTCCGTATTTACGACCAGATGGTAAAACACAAGTTACTGTAGAATATGATGAAAATAATGTACCTCGTCGCATTGATACAATCGTCATTTCTACTCAGCATGATGAAGGAGTTACTCTTGATCAAATTAAAGTAGATATGATGGAAAAAGTTATTAAGGAAATTGTTCCAATAGAGTTGATTGATGACGATACTAAATACTTCATTAACCCAACTGGCCGCTTCGTAATTGGTGGACCAAAAGGAGATGCGGGTCTAACTGGACGCAAAATTATTGTGGATACTTATGGTGGATATGCTCGTCATGGTGGAGGAGCATTTTCTGGAAAAGACCCTACAAAAGTGGACCGTTCTGCTGCCTATGCTGCGCGTTATGTAGCAAAAAACATCGTAGCATCTGGTCTTGCTGATCGAGTAGAAGTTCAATTAGCTTATGCAATTGGTGTTGCACGTCCTGTATCCATTTCAATTGATACTTTTGGAACAGGTAAAGTAAGTGAGAGCAAATTAGTTGAGTGGGTCAAAGAACTATTTGATTTACGACCTGCGGGTATCATTAAAATGCTAGATTTGCGTCGTCCAATTTATAAACAAACTGCTGCATATGGTCATTTTGGTCGCACGGATATCGATTTGCCTTGGGAAAGAACAGATGTGGCCCAATTATTAAGAGAGAAGGCAGGATTATAATTATTTTATAAAAATGCAGGCAAATATGAACGCCTGCATTTTTATTTTTCAATGTAAATTTAATATTGTATAAATAATAATAACTTGAATTTTATTTCTTTAATGACTGATAATATTTTCCTTTTTCAACATATTCTTGAATAATGCGATCCATATCTTTACGATCTTCTTCTGTTACTTGACGGACGACTTTAGCAGGATTGCCCATAGCGACAGAATTTGGAGGGATTTTTTTACCAGGAGGTACTAAACTTCCAGCTGCAACGAGTGCTCCTTCTCCGATTTCAGCACCATCTAATATGATGGATCCCATGCCAATTAAAGCGCGTTTACGTACAATACAACTGTGTAAGGTAGCCTGATGACCAACGATGACTTCATCCTCTATGATTAGAGGGTTATTTGGACTTTGATGTAAACAACTTAAATCTTGGATGCTACAACGTTTTCCAATAATCGTTGGTGCAACATCTCCGCGAATCACAGTTCCAAACCAAATTGACGTATCTTCGCCAATTGTAACATCTCCAGTAATCGTTACATGGTCTGCTATAAATACAGAAGGATCGATATTAGGTTCTTTATCTTTATAAGGATAAATCATCGCAAAGCTCCTCATTTCTAAAGTATTATTATGTATATTATCCTAGCAAATAAGAAAATATTTGAAAATAGAACAAAACTAACTTGTAATGACAGAAGTATTAGTGGATTTAGGAGGAACGCTATGTGGAAGTGGGAAACTAAAGAGCAACCGAAAGCTGTTATAGTAATAATACATAGCGCTTTTGAAAACCACCGTTGGTATGCATGGTTAATAGAAAAATTGATGACGGAAGGTTATCATGTCGTGATGGGCGATTTACCAGGGCATGAAGAAGGGTCAAAATTTACGAGGGTTCATGATGAATTAATTGACGAATACTTACTTTTCATTAAACAGCTCATGAAAAGCGCTCTTCAATATCATTTACCAGTATTTATCATTGGACATGGCTTGGGCGGAACCCTTGCAATTCAATTTTTAAGGTCAACGAAGATGGAATGCGCTGGACTAGTATTAACTGCTCCGTGGTTACAGTTGCATAAACATTCCAATTTACTTACAAGTGCACTAGCAAGCATGAACATAGCACCAAGCAAAAAAGTGTCGATGGAGTTTGATAGACGATTATTTACTCGAAATTCTGATGGTTTTCTAGAGATGGAGGATGACGTACCATATCATTCCAATGTTACCGTTCGATGGTATCGAGACATTCAACAATTAATGAAAAATTTGATGACTCAGGATAAGACATTGTCATTGCCCATTTTGCTCATTACCCCTAATCAAGATAAAGTGGCGGATTCAGAAACGGCGAGAAAGTGGTTATTATTGCAAAAAACAAGTGAATTTCAATATAAAGACTGGCCCCATAGTTATCACAATATTTTTCATGATTATGAAAGGGAAGAAGTATTTCTATACATGAGAGATTTTATGAATAATGTTCTACGATCTATAGGATATATAGTTTAATTGAATTATATTGAAATTGGAGGAATGTTCGATATGGACATTCCTTTTTTAATATAAAATTAATAATTTTTTTAAAAAAATGATATCAAAAATATTGATTGTTTTCATAAGTTTTTGTAATATAAAAAATATTCATGATACATAAATTTAAAGGGGTGTGTGTATGTTAGAAAATTTCTTAAACTGGATTAGCGGCATCCTTTGGGGGCCAATCATGATTTATGGGATTTTAATCGTAGGACTAGTGTTCTCGATTATGACCCGATTTGCTCAAATTAGAAAAATTAAAGAAATGTTTGTTTTAATGTTTACTGGAGAGAAATCAGAAGCTGGTGTTTCTTCTTTCCAAGCATTAACGATAGCGCTTTCAGGACGCGTCGGTACCGGAAATATTATTGGTACGGCCAGCGCTATTGCATTCGGTGGTCCAGGTGCGGTATTCTGGATGTGGATTACAGCATTTATTGGAGCATCAACTGCATATGTAGAATCAACATTAGCGCAAATCTATAAAACTAAAAAACAAGGGGTTTATCGTGGTGGACCAGCTTATTACATGGAAAAGGGGACTGGTAAACGCTGGTTCGGAGTAATGTTTGCGATTGCAGCCATTTTAGCGATGGCGATCTTGATGCCTGGAGTTCAATCTAATGCCATTTCCAGTGCAATGAACAATGCATTTAACATTTCACCTTGGATGACAGGATTAGCTATCATTGCTTTATTAGGATTTGTTATTATTGGTGGGGTAAAACGTATTGCAAACGCAGCACAAATTATCGTGCCATTTATGGCGGTTGCATACCTTTTAGTAGCAATTGTCGTAATTATCATGAACATTTCAGAAGTGCCTGCAGTGTTCGGATTAATTATTCGAAGCGCATTTAGTGTAGATGCAACATTCGGTGGTATGATTGGTGCAGCCATTGCGTGGGGGGTAAAACGTGCTATTTACTCCAATGAAGCAGGACAAGGTTCAGGTCCACATGCTGCAGCAGCTGCGGAAGTATCCCATCCAGCGAAGCAAGGTCTAGTGCAAGCAGCATCTATTTATATTGATACGTTACTTGTATGTTCCGCAACAGCGTTAATGATTTTATTCATGGGCACTTACAATACGAATGTAAATAATGCTGAAGGAGAATTAATTGTTGAACATGTACCAGGGCATAACTATACAGAATTTACTCAGCTTGCTGTTACTGGAGCATTCCCTGGATTAGATAATTTCGGTGCTGCATTTGTAGCCTTTGCTTTATTCTTCTTTGCATTCACAACATTAATGGCTTACTACTATATTGCAGAAACGAATGTTGCTTATTTATTCTCCGGACGCACAGAAGGAACTGTTACTTGGATTCTAAAAATTGTAATGCTTGCTTCCGTATTTTACGGTTCAGTAAGAACTTCAGATTTAGCTTGGCTACTAGGGGATATCGGACTTGGTTTAATGGTATGGACAAATGTTATAGGGATTATTGTATTAGCGAAGCCTTCCTTCATAGCTTTAAAAGATTATGAGGAACAAAGAAAAGCTGGAAAAGATCCTGTATTTGATCCTATTAAATTAGGAATTAAAAATGCAGATTTCTGGGTAGAGCGTAATAAATCTCAAAATCAACAAGAAAATAAAGAAAAATAGAAATATAAAAACTGCCGACTTATTTTAAGTCTGGCAGTTTTTTCATTTTCTCCAAAGCAATGATAAACGGAGGGTCGTTTTTTTGATTAATGAATTCATAGCGAAGAACGTGAACATATTTTTGAGGAAGAGATTTTACAAATTCAATCACCGCATCTCTTTCCTCTTTCCCACCTTCGTGACCATGGTAAATCACTAAAACTATTATGCCACCAATCTTTAAAAGTGATAGTAATTGTTCAATTGCAGAAATAGTTGTTTCTCCTTTGGTGATAATGTCATGATTTCCACCAGGTAAGTAGCCTAAATTAAAGATAGCCCCCGCTACTTCTTCTTGGACATATTTAGTCAGTTGTTCGTGTCCATCTAAAATGACACGGGCTCTATGTTCTAATCCGTTTTCTTTTAATCGTTGAATTGTTACATCTACTGCTTGTTGTTGAATATCAAAGGCATAGACAAAACCTGTCTCTCCTACAAGATTAGCTAGAAATAATGTATCGTGGCCGTTTCCAGCGGTTGCATCAACGGCGATATCACCTTCATTAATTACAGATGATAATAAAGTTTTTGCGTAAGGTAAAACCCGTTCTAGCATTATTTGTTCACTTCCGCCTTATAATATTTTCCTTGCCAGGAGTTTCTACGTTCTAATTCAGCATCAATGCCGTTTAACACTTCCCATTTGTTCACGCTCCACATTGGTCCAATCATTAACTCTATCGGTCCATCACCGGTAATGCGATGGATGATCATGTTTGGCGGAAGAATTTCTAATTGGTCTGCTACAAGTTTGATATACTCTTCTCTTTCAAGGAATTGCAACATGCCTTTTTCATATTGTTTTACCATCGGTGTTCCTTTTAATAAATGCAAGAGATGAATTTTGATGCCTTGAACATCTAACTTAGCCACTTCACGTGCCGTTTCCATCATCATATCGTAATCTTCTAATGGTAAACCGTTAATGATGTGGGTACAAACACGTATATTATGTTTGCGAAGTTTCTCGACTCCTTCAACATATGTAGCATAATCATGAGCTCGATTGATTAAATTTGCTGTTCTTTCATGTATCGTTTGCAGTCCCATTTCAACCCATAAAAATGTTCTTTCATTTAATTCTGCCAAATATTCTACGACGTCATCTGGTAGACAATCGGGGCGAGTAGCGATGCTTAAACCCATTACCCCTTCACAATTTAGTGCAGCTTCAAATTTCTCTTTTAAAACAGGTAGAGGTGCGTGAGTATTTGTATATGCTTGGAAATAGGCCATTGTTTTACCGTCTTTCCATTTATTCTGCATTTTTGCTTTAATTTTTTCGAATTGGACCGGAATTGGGTCAACTCGATTACCGG
Organism: Ureibacillus sp. FSL K6-0786; assembly: GCF_037965165.1. Taxonomy (GTDB): domain Bacteria; phylum Bacillota; class Bacilli; order Bacillales_A; family Planococcaceae; genus Ureibacillus; species Ureibacillus thermosphaericus. The sequence continues at coordinate 2,455,817 of NZ_CP150191.1, forward strand.
CAAAATCCCCACTGCCGGCAGCGCTGCAGAAAGTGCAACCTCCATATGCCACTGTTCCGTCTCGATTCGGACAATCAAAGCCTGCATCTAATGCTACTTTATATACTTTATGGCCAAACTTATCACGCAAATATCGATTCCATGTATAATAACGTTTCCCATCGGAAGGGAATGGAAATTGTTGCTCTGTCAATTGTTTCACTCCTTACTGGTATTCACGAAAACAGTTGCATTTTGTTGGGTTAGATGTTGATTGATGAGCGGAATACCATTACACATTATAACATTGAAGAGGAAGCGTTGTAATCTTATTAATATTGCTTATATTGTTTATATTAAAATTTACAATATTGGTTATAATAGGTAATATTATATCGATTAGAAAAAAAGGGGAGTTTAGGGTTGATATTTCAAATAATGGGGATAGGAAATGCTATTGGATTCATCATGTTCTTTATTATTTATCTTCTAAGCATGATACTGGGTTTTTTCAAGCATTCCACATTTTTTGCTCTAGCCATTATCGGATTTGGGGGAGCGGTTTATTACGTTGTTCGAATTGTTTCAAATATACTGAAGGAGATAAAGAAAAGAAATACAGAATAACTGGTGAAAAACTAGCCATATGAGGAAATTTAGTCTAAAATAATATACATTAAGATTTGTATTCATAGGGCTTGTATAATTTCTATATTTCCATTAAAATGAATTCATTGAAAATATGTACGACTAGGAGAAGGAATAGTAGATTTTGACGCTTTAACAGAGAGCTAGCGGTTGGTGGGAGCTAGTAAGCAGACAAATCGAACTCGCCTTTGAGTCTGTTTTAGTGAAAAGTAGTAGCTAAAACCGTTCACCGCGTTAAGGGTATGAGCTGAGTGCTGTGTCACTAATTTGGGTGGTACCGCGGGAGTAACATACTCTCGTCCCTTCTCTTTGGGTTGGGGCGAGTTTTTTTATTTTTTTAAAAATTCCGTTAATTCTACCACTTTTAGGATAATATACGGATAGGCAATTTATTGTTTCACGTATGTAGTAAAAAAGGTTGCAATAAATTAGGTCAAGGAGGAAGTACCCGTGAGTTACAATCATCGAGAAATTGAGAAGAAATGGCAGACGTATTGGGCGCAAAATAAAACCTTTAAAACATTAAACGATAATTCGAAACCTAAATTTTACGCATTGGACATGTTCCCTTATCCATCTGGATCAGGTTTGCATGTAGGTCACCCAGAAGGCTATACAGCGACAGATATATTATCTCGTTATAAACGCATGCAAGGTTATGATGTCCTTCATCCAATGGGATGGGATGCGTTTGGACTCCCTGCTGAGCAATATGCATTAGATACAGGTAACGATCCTGCCGAGTTCACTCAACAAAATATCGAGAACTTCAAACGTCAAATTCAAGAATTAGGATTTTCATATGACTGGGATCGGGAAATCAATACAACAGATCCAGAATATTATAAATGGACACAATGGATTTTTATTCAATTATATAAACATGGATTAGCATACATTGATGAGGTACCTGTAAACTGGTGTCCAGCTCTTGGTACTGTGCTTGCCAATGAAGAAGTTATTGATGGTAAATCAGAACGCGGAGGGCATCCGGTAATACGTAAACCAATGAAACAGTGGATGCTAAAAATTACAGCATACGCTGACCGCTTATTGGAAGATTTAGATGAGTTGGATTGGCCTGAAAGCATTAAAGAAATGCAACGAAATTGGATTGGCCGTTCAGAAGGTGCTGAAGTTACATTTACTGTACAAGGTACTGACAAACAATTCCGTGTGTTCACAACACGTCCTGACACATTGTTCGGAGCGACATATTGTGTTCTTGCACCGGAACATGATTTAGTAAAAGAAATTACGACTCCTGAACAAAAAGAACAAGTGGATGCTTATATTGAACAAGTACAATCTAAATCTGATTTAGAACGTACAGATTTAGCAAAAGAAAAAACAGGTGTATTTACTGGTGCATATGCCATTAACCCTGTTAACGGAAAAGCTATTCCAATTTGGATTGCGGACTATGTGCTTTCTTCATATGGAACAGGTGCTATTATGGCAGTACCTGCACACGACGAGAGAGACTATGAATTTGCGAAAAAGTTCAATTTACCAATCATTCCTGTTTTAGAAGGCGGAAATATAGAAGAAGCGTTTACTGGAGATGGACCACATATCAACTCCGATTTCCTAAATGGTTTAGGAAAAGAAGATGCAATTAAGAAAGCCATCGAGTGGTTGGAAGAAAAAGGCGTAGGAGAAAGAAAAGTATCTTATCGTCTGCGTGATTGGTTATTTAGCCGTCAACGTTATTGGGGCGAGCCAATTCCGATTATCCATTGGGAAGATGGCACAATGACAACAGTACCTGAGGAAGAGTTACCTCTCCGCTTGCCTAAAACAAACGATATTCGCCCAAGTGGTACAGGAGAATCTCCACTAGCAAATATTGAAGATTGGGTAAATGTCGTAGATCCGAAAACAGGTAAGAAAGGTCGTCGTGAAACTAATACAATGCCTCAATGGGCAGGGTCCAGCTGGTATTTCTTGCGCTATATCGACCCAAATAACAAAGAAAAACTTGCGGATGAAGAGCTTTTAAAACGCTGGTTGCCAGTAGATATTTACATTGGTGGTGCGGAACATGCTGTTCTTCACTTGCTATACGCTCGCTTCTGGCATAAATTCTTATACGATATTGGCGTTGTTCCAACGAAAGAACCATTCCAAAAATTATTCAACCAAGGAATGATTTTAGGAGAAAATAATGAAAAAATGTCTAAATCAAGAGGTAACGTTGTAAACCCTGACGACATTGTGCGAAGCCATGGTGCAGACACGTTGAGACTTTATGAAATGTTCATGGGTCCTCTAGATGCTTCTGTTGCATGGTCTACGAAGGGGCTAGATGGAGCAAGACGTTTCTTAGATCGAATTTGGAGACTATTTGTAAACGAAGATGGGACACTTTCTAATAAAATTCAAGAGTCCGATGATAAAACGTTGGAAAAAGTTTATCATCAAACAGTAAAGAAAGTGTCTGAAGACTACGATCACTTACATTTCAATACAGCAATTTCTCAACTAATGGTGTTCATCAATGAATGTTATAAAGTAGAAGTAGTACCAAAAGAGTATGCAGAAGGCTTTGTAAAAATGCTTTCTCCAATTGCACCACATATTGGTGAAGAACTTTGGTCAATTTTAGGCCATGAGGATACAATTACATATGAACCTTGGCCAACTTATGATGAATCAAAACTCGTTGATGATGAAGTAGAAATTGTAGTTCAAGTTAACGGGAAAGTCCGCTCAAAAGTGAAAGTAGCGAAAGATGCATCAAAAGAACAATTAGAAGAAATTGCAAAAGAAGACGAAAAAGTGAAAGAACTTGTTGAAGGAAAAGAAATTGTTAAAGTGATTACCATTCCAGGAAAACTTGTCAATATTGTTGTGAAATAAAAAGCATTTGTTGAAAACAATGGCTCAAAAGTAAGAAACCTTTTGAGTCATTGTTATTTTTTATGTAAATAATTCTTACTAAATTTATAGAATTATAAAAAATTCTATTGACTTATTAAGTTTGTGACCTTATTATTTATACCAAATTACTATGGATTAAAGTGCTGACTAGAAAACTAGAGGCCGTAATATTCTCCGGATGAACATAAAGACACGAGTACTTGTGTTCAAGGGGATATTATGGTCTTTTTGTTAATGCATGTTTTTATATTGGTTCTAATTGGTTTGGCTGTTTTGAAAAAACTGATTCATTATGCTTAATTTAGAAAAAAGTATTGAAATGGTATAGGGTATTTCGTAATATATAAAAAACATAAAACTTAGTTGTTTTATAAGAATTCAAGGTTTTTAGTATTCATGATTATCATTGTATATTTCAGGAAAAACGTGAGGGAACAAAATGGGAAAAGTATATATTGTAGGGGCTGGTCCTGGCAGTGTCGATTTAATAACGGTAAAAGGTTTGAGATGTATTCAACAAGCAGATGTTATTTTGTACGACCGTCTTGTATCAAAAGAGTTGCTTACTTATGCGAAACCAAACGCTGAACTAATCTTTGTCGGAAAGTTACCAAAATTACATAATGTCATACAAGAAAGAATAAACCAATTGCTTGTACACCATGCAAAAAGAGGGAAAATTGTTACAAGGTTGAAAGGTGGAGACCCTTTCGTATTTGGGCGTGGGGCAGAAGAAGCAGAGGTCTTGAGGGAAGCGGGCATTCCGTTTGAAATTGTGCCAGGCATTACCTCTGGTATTGCTGCACCTGCATATGCTGGAATTCCTGTAACTCATAGAGATTTTGGTTCGACCTTTGCAATTATTACTGGTCATATGAGAGAGGGAAAAGACGAAGGAATTGATTGGAAAGGTTTATCAGAATCAGTCGATACGTTAGCAATTTATATGGGTATTGGTAATTTGCCATACATTACAGAGCAATTGTTGAAATATAAGCGAAATCCAACTATTCCTGTAGCTTTAATTGAATGGGGAACTACGAGCCATCAAAGAGTTGTTACGGGTACGTTAGAAACGATTGTAAGCATCGCTAGTGAAGAGAAAATAAAAAATCCTTCAATGATTATAGTAGGAGAAGTTGTGAAAATGCGTGAAAAGATTGCGTGGTTTGAAGAATGTCAGTCGACTTTACGTGAAACTGTGTAAACAGGAGGGATGAAATTGCAAGCATTGTTGTATGTTGCTCATGGTAGCCGAGTAAAAGAGGGTGTAAAAGAAGCGATTCAGTTTATTAAAACAGTAAAATCCTATATCGATGTTGGCATTCAAGAATATTGTTTTTTAGAACTGGCAGAACCATCGATTTTAAAAGGAATAGAGCAATGTGTTTCGAAAGGAGCAACATGCATTACAGTAATCCCACTATTATTGCTTTCTGCAAATCATGCAAAAATCGATATTCCATCTGAAATCGAACAAGCAAAAAGACGATATCCTTTTGTTACCTTTACGATTGGAAAGCCTCTCGGCGTTCATGAAAAGCTTATTCATAGTTTACACAGCCGAGTAATGGAACAAAGTCCAGTAGACCCAAAGGAAACGGAGATTTTGTTGATTGGGAGGGGAAGCAGTGATCCAAGTGTACAGAAGGAACTAGGAGAAATTGCAAAACTCCTTCAACAAACATACGAATATGCAAAAGTTGATATTTGCTTTTTGTATGGTAACGGACCTTCCTTCGACGAAAAATTAATGAAATTAAATGAAAGCAAAAATCGGGTATTCATAATTCCTTATTTATTATTTACGGGGTTATTAAAATTAGGCATTGAGAAAAGGGTAGCGAAACAAGGATTTTTGAAAGAACAAGTGGTGTTGTGTGAATGTTTAGGTTATGACGACAATGTGCGTCAAGTTTTCATTGAGAGAATTGAAGAATCACTAAATTCATTTGTAGGGAGTGATTGAAATGGATAAAAAACAACAAAATTTTGAGAAGGCAATGGAAAGCATTAAAAAAATGATTAGCACAATGAATTACGGTTCAATCACTTTAATTGTTCAAGATAATTTTATTATTCAAATCGAAAAAAACGAAAAGATTCGATTGAAGTAAGAAAAGAATTTATTTTATCGAGGTGTGCAGAGTGTTAGAAGTCATCAATAGTCCATTTAATGAAAAACAAGTAAAGCAGTTAAATGAAGTGTTAGCAACGTTAACTCCCCAACAAAAAATTTGGTTAACTGGATATTTAACTGCAAGTGCGAACATTGGCGTTATAGAGGCTCCTAGAGAAATGACTCAACAAGCCGTTGCATCTTCCCCAATTCAAAAACATGTGACAATCCTTTATGCCAGTCAGTCTGGAAACGCACAAAAACTTGCAGAAAAGTTTGGCGACCAACTTCAACAGATAGGTTTAGAAGTTTCGGTTTCATCAATGAGTGATTATAAAACGAATGCATTGAAAAAAGCTCAATATTTACTGATTGTAGCAAGTACCCACGGCGAAGGAGAGCCACCAGATAACGCGATTGCTTTCCACAGCTTTTTACATGGAAAACGAGCGCCAAAATTAGATCATGTACAATACGCTGTACTTGCATTAGGCGACTCTAGCTATGAATATTTCTGTCAAACTGGTAAAGATTTTGATATTCAGCTAGAAAAACTAGGGGCAAAACGCCTAGTGGATCGGGTTGATTGTGATGTTGATTATGCAGAACAAGCAGAAAAGTGGTTTGGAGAAGTAAAGGAGAAATTGCATAGTGAATTTACACAATTTACTCCTTCTGAACAAGAAGCAGCAGCGACTGTATTACAAGAAGAGACGGAATATTCTCGCAAAAATCCTTTTGTTGCAGAAATCATTGAAAAGATTAATTTAAACGGGCAAGGTTCCAATAAAGAAACAATCCATCTGGAACTTTCTCTTGAAAATTCAGGAATTGCTTTTGAACCAGGGGATTGTTTAGCTATCATCCCGATTAACAATCAAACACTTGTGAACTCTTTAATTTCTGCATTAGGATTTGAGGCAAGCACAAAAGTCGATGTGGATGGAACATCTGTTACACTTGAAGAAGCGTTATTAAAGACATTTGAAATAACACTTTTAACAAAGCCGTTGATGAATAAAATCGCAGAGTATACGGAAAATAAAGATTTCCATGCATTAATCGAAAATCAGGAAACTTTAAAACAATTTATGAATGGTCGAGATTTATTAGATGTTGTGGAACAATTTGGACCATTTAATTGGGATGCCCAAGGTTTCATCAACTGTTTGCGTAAAATTCCTGCCCGACAATATTCCATTTCAAGCAGCTTATTAGCATATCCTGAAGAAGCCCATGTCACAATCGGTGTTGTTCGTTATGAAGTAGATGGTAGAGAAAGACTAGGTGTTTGCTCGACATATGTTGCCGATCAATTAGAAGTGGGAGATCAAGTACAAGTATATGTTCAGAAAAATCCAAACTTTAAACTTGTAGATGATGATACACCTATCATTATGATTGGTCCAGGAACAGGTGTAGCTCCTTTTCGCGCATTTGTTCAAGAGCGAGAAGAGCGCGGTGCTAGTGGAGAAAACTGGTTGTTCTTTGGAGATCAACATTTCGTAACAGATTTCCTATATCAAAGGGAATGGTTAAACTGGCTTAAATCTGGAGTGTTGACGAAACTTGATGTTGCTTTTTCTCGAGATCAAGAGGAAAAAGTATATGTACAACATAAAATGCTTAAGCATGCAAAAGAATTGTATGCATGGTTAGAAAAAGGGGCAGCTGTTTACGTCTGCGGTGATAAAAACATGGCAAAAGATGTGCAAGAGACGTTGCTCCGAATTATTCAACAGGAAGGCAACAAGTCGGAAGAAGATGCAATGGAATATTTAGAAGAATTGCGTAAGCAAAAACGTTATCAGCGGGATGTTTACTAAGGAGGAAGCAAACGTGACAAAAAAAATTGTGTTACCACCCCAAGAGGGAAAACCTAGTGATGTAGAGGAGATTAAGCAAGCAAGTAACTATTTGCGTGGAACATTGGCTGAATCTTTTCAAGATGAAGTTACATCCGGTATTCCTGATTGGGATAATCGATTATTAAAATTCCATGGAAGTTATTTGCAAGATGACAGGGATCAAAGGGTAGAAAGGGAACGTAAAAAATTAGAGCCGGCATACCAATTTATGGTGCGTTTGCGTATGCCAGCTGGAGTTGCAAAACCAAATCAATGGATAAAATTAGATGAACTGGCTGATAAATATGGAAACGGTTCAATCAAAATTACAACACGACAAACAATCCAATTCCATGGAATTTTAAAATGGAATATGAAAAAACATTTACAAGAGTTAAATAGTATTTTGCTTGATACAATTGCTGCATGTGGAGACGTAAATCGCAACGTCATGTGTAATGCAAATCCTTATCAATCTAAACTGCATCAAGAAGTATCTGATTACGCAGCAAAAATCAGCCAACATTTATTGCCTCGAACAAACGCTTATTATGAAATCTGGTTAGATCATGAAAAAGTTGTAGATACGCATGAGGAACAAGAACCTATTTACGGTGCTCTTTATTTACCACGTAAATTTAAAATTGGTATCGCTGTTCCACCTGCTAATGATGTAGATGTCTTTTCTCAAGATATCGGCTTAATTGCCATTGTTGAAAATGATGAATTGGTTGGTTTCAATGTGGCAATCGGTGGAGGAATGGGAATGACTCATGGGGATACAAACACTTATCCTCAGTTAGCGAGAATTATAGGATATGTTTCGAAAGATAAAATCGTTGATGTTTGTGAAAAAATTATGACTGTACAGCGAGACTACGGTAATCGTTCAGTACGTAAATATGCTCGCTTCAAATACACCATCGATCGACTTGGTTTAGAAAATGTGAAGAAAGAAATCGAAAAACGATTAGGATATGAATTTGAAGAAGCTCGTGACTTCCGTTTTGAACACACGGGCGATCGTTATGGTTGGGTTAAAGGGGAAGATGGTAAATATCATTTCACATTATTTATTCAAAATGGCCGTGTCCGCGATTTTGAAAATTATCCATTAAAAACCGCATTACGAGAAATTGCTGAAATTCATAAAGGTGAGTTTCGCTTTACAGGAAATCAAAATTTAGTCATTGCCAATGTAAGCCCAAGATCGAAAAAAAACATTGATAAAATCATTGAAAAATATCAATTAACGGAAAGTGACAATTACTCAGCTCTACGCAGAAATTCGATCGCTTGTGTTGCATTGCCAACTTGCGGATTGGCGATGGCTGAGTCTGAGCGGTATTTACCTACCCTTATTCAAAAAATTGAACCAATTTTAAAAGAATACGGCTTATTTGATCAAGATATTGTGATTCGGATGTCTGGCTGTCCGAATGGTTGTTCTAGAGCAGCTATGGCTGAAATTGGATTCATCGGAAAAGGTCCTGGAAAATACAATTTACATTTAGGAGGAAGTTTCCAAGGTACTCGACTTGCTAAATTGTATAAAGAAAATATAGGAGAAGAAGAAATATTAGCTACTTTAAGGCCGATTTTTGAACATTATGCAAATGAGCGGCTTGAAGGAGAGTATTTCGGAGATTTCGTCATCCGTGCTGGATATGTAGATGCAGTTACGGATGGAAGAGAATTCCATAAAGAGAAAACAAACGCATAAACATATTTTTCATTTCATTCTTCTGCCATGTCGAAAAGGGAATTAAGTAAAAAATTCTCTCCTGTTCGATAAGACATGGCAGAAGCAATGAAATTTATTTTCCTGCATTCATTCCTGCAATACGTCCTGTTACAAGAGCACTTGTAATATTATAGCCTCCCGTATAACCATGAATATCTAAAATTTCACCACAAAAATATAATCCCTTCTTTTTCTTCGAGGCCATCGTTTTAGGATCAATTTCCTTAATGGACACACCACCACCAGTAACAAATGCTTTTTCTAAAGGCAGCGTACCATGGACATCCATTGTAAACGATACAAGCTCATGAGCTAATTTTCGTATATGTTCTTGTGAAATTTCTGCGCAAGATTTTGAAGCATCGATATTTGCTCTTTCAAGTAAAAATAATAGCCATCTCTCAGGAGCTAACGGTTTTAATAAATTTTTTATCGATTTTTTCGGTTCCTTTTTTAGAAGTTGATTTAAGTATTGGAAACAAGTTTCTTCATTATAGTTGGTTAAGGTTTGTATACGAATTTGAACAGGTGCACCACTATTTTTCTTTAATTCTTTCACAACAAATTGGCTACACCGCAATATGGCTGGTCCACTTATCCCAAAGTGAGTAAAGAGCATGTCCATTTGATGAGTAATAATGGGTTTTCCTTTTTTATTTAATACGGAAACCGCTACATCTCTTAATGATAAACCTTGCAAGTCCCGAGATTGAATAAAAGGCTCCTTCGATATAATCGGCACCTCTGTCGGGAATAATTCTGTAACTGTATGACCTGCTCGTTCTGCCCAAGGATATCCATCTCCAGTCGAACCAGTTTGAGGAACCGCTTTGCCGCCAACTGCCACGATTACTGTTTTTGAACGAATTTCAGAACCATCTTGTAGACGAACCCCTAAAACTTTTTCATCATCCATTAATATTTTGCTGACAGAAGTTTGTAATCGTATTTCTACGTTCAAACGTTTTAATTCACGCGTCAAGGCATCAACCACATCTTGTGCTCGGTTGGAGACAGGAAACATGCGCCCGTGATCTTCTTCCTTAAGCGGTACACCTAATCTTTCAAAAAATTGTATGATATCTTCGTTGTTAAAAATGGAAAAGGCGCTATAAAGAAAACGACCATTTCCCGGTATATGTTTAATGATTTCCTCAACAGGTAATCGGTTGGTAACATTGCAGCGACCGCCGCCTGAAATCGCAAGTTTTTTTCCAAGTTTATTTCCTTTTTCAATTAGCAATACTTTTTTCTTTTGTTCACCAGCCGCTATAGCAGCCATTAAACCGGATGGACCGCCTCCGATTACAATACAGTCGTACATAAGAAAATCTCTCTTTCATTTAGATTTTTTCATTTCATATTATACACGCTGGATGGATGAAAATATAAATCTTTTGGAATTGTAAAAAGGAATAGCATTTGGAAAAAATATAAGTAGCAAGTCCATATAGAAAAATTATCTAGAAATTGTCTAGCTTTGTCGAGTTTAGTACAATTGAGAAGATTCATTGAATCTTAAGTAGAATCGTTTTATAATCATAATTCGGTATGATTACGGAGCAATTTCTGATAAAATAATTTTGTTATGCAGAAAGTTGAGGCGAAAAGTAATGTGTGGATTTATTGGATATATACATGGAACGGAGAAAATAGACCATCACCAAACAATTGAAAAAATGATGGATACAATTATACATCGTGGACCAGACAGCGGAGGCATACATATTGATGAAAAAGTTTCCCTAGGATTTCGTCGTCTAAGCATCATCGATTTAACTGATGCAGCAAATCAGCCTCTCTATAGTGAGGATGGAAGCATCGTTTTGGTTTTTAACGGGGAAATTTATAATTTCCAACAATTGCGGGAAGAGCTAATTAATAAAGGCTATCAATTTAAAACAAAGTCAGACAGCGAAGTACTGATTTATAGTTACATGGAATATGGTGAAGAGTTTGTAAAACAACTGCGCGGTATGTTTGCCTTTTGTATTTGGGATAAAAACCGCAATCAAATGATGATAGCCCGCGATGGTTTTGGAATTAAGCCGTTATATTATACAAAAAATACAAAAGATAATACGTTCATTTTCGGATCTGAAATTAAATCATTTTTGCCCCATCCTTCATTTATTAAAGAATTAAATAAAGATGCTTTACGTCCGTACTTAACATTCCAATATTCATCTATGGACGAAACGTTCTTTAAAGGAGTTTATAAATTACGACCTGCCCACTACATGATTATTAAAGAGGGCAAAATCGTAAAAATGGAAAAATATTGGGATAAAAAATACCATGCGAAAGATGGCACGTTGGAACATTATGTTGAAGAAATCCAAAAAACAGTGAAAGAATCAGTTGAGGCCCACAAAATAAGTGATGTGAAAGTTGGTTCCTTTTTATCTGGAGGGATTGATTCCAGTTACGTAACTTCATTATTGCGCCCGAATACATCTTTCTCTGTTGGATTTAAAAATTACGAAAAAATGTTCAACGAAACGGATCATGCAAAAGAATTATCCGATATTCTCAATATCGAAAATAAACGCACATATGTATCTGCTGATGATGTATTTGAAAAACTGCCTACCATTCAATGGCATATGGATGAACCACAATCCAACCCTTCATCTGTACCGCTTTATTTCCTTTGTGAATTAGCGAGTAAAGATGTAACGGTTGTTTTATCTGGGGAAGGAGCAGACGAGATTTTCGGAGGTTATGAATGGTACCAACCTTCGAAGCGAATGGAAACCTATGAAAAAATTCCGTTCGGCTTAAGAAAAATCATTGGAGCTATTGCAAAGAAACTTCCGAAAAATAAATATACGAACTTCTTAATAAAAGGTGGACAAACAATCGAAGAACGCTTCATTGGGGAAGCAGTTGTGTGGGATGAAGAAGATGCCTTAAACGTATTAAAACCAGCTTATCGTACTGGCCCTAGTGTTCATTCAATAACAAAACCGATTTACGATGAAGTACCATATGAAGATGACGTAACGAAAATGCAATATTTAGATTTAAATCTTTGGTTGCCGGGAGATATTTTACTGAAAGCAGATAAGATGAGTATGGCTCATTCTTTGGAACTGCGCGTACCGTTTTTAGATAAAAAAGTGATGGAATTAGCAAAAAACATTCCTACAAATTATCGTGTGAATGAAAAAGATACAAAATTTGCATTAAGACTTGCTGCTTTAAAAGAGCTTCCTGAAGAATGGGCAAAGCGTCCAAAGCTCGGTTTCCCTGTTCCAATTCGCCATTGGCTTCGAGAAGAGAAGTATTATAATATGGTCAAAGAAGCTTTTCAATCTGATTATGCGAAGGAATTTTTTGATACGAATCAATTAATGAAATATTTAGATGAGCATTACCATAATAAAGTAAATCGCGCAAGATACATTTGGACAGTGTATGTTTTCCTTGTATGGTATAAGCGTTTCTTTATTGATGAGAAATAAAAATGAATTGTTCATGAGTTTGTTTCGTACCGGTTTTCTCTGTATCTGGGGAACCGGTGCGATTCTTTCAATGTTATAGAATTTATAGTTTCTGATAAAGGACTATCTCAAAAGAATATGAGGTAGTGCTTATTTTTTGATGTAAAATTATATACTATGATTATTTACTTGAATTAAAAAGAACTAATAAACTGCATAAACGTTAAAAATACATAATAATGAATGTGATGATTATAAAAAATCCTTTATAGAATGGATGAATTTGATGTCCTCTTTAATGAAAGGTACAGCTATATTAACAATTGGCATGTTTTTATCGAAAGTACTTGGATTAATCTATGTATTCCCTTTTTATGCAATTGTCGGAGAAGAAAACGTTATCCTCTACCAATATGCTTATATTCCATATACCATCATGCTGTCTGTCGCTATTTCAGGCGCACCAGTTGCAGTATCAAAGTTTGTAGCTAAGTATAATACGATAGGCGATTATGAAGCGGGACGGAAGTTGTTAAAATCTGGACTGCTCACAATGATGGTCACAGGATTTTTGACATTTTTATTATTAAACTTACTTGCATCACCGATTGCAGAAATTGTCATACGAAGTGAAGAGCAAGTTTTCACAGTGGAACAAGTGGCTTCAGTGATTCGATGGGTTAGTTTTGCTTTAATTGTCGTTCCATTTATGAGCTTGTGGCGTGGCTTTTTCCAAGGATATGGAATTATGGAGCCGACAGCATACTCACAACTAGTGGAACAAATTGTGCGTATTCTATTCTTACTTTGTGCTTCATTCATTGTGATGATCCTTTTAAAAGGGAAAGCTGAAACAGCTATTGCATTATCAGTATTTGCTGCCTTTATCGGTGCAATAGGAGGACTTTTCGTATTATTTTATTATTGGAAAAAATATCGACCTCAAATGAATGAGCTTAGAAGTCAAAGCAGCAGAAACTCTGACATTAAATTAACTGAAATTTATATGGAAGTGATACGCTATTCCATACCAATGATTTTCGTCGGAATCGCCAACCCTCTTTTTCAATTAGTCGATATGTTGACATTTAATAATGCAATGAAAAACATTGGGATGTCAGAAGTATCTGATCTATATTTAAGTATGATTAACTTTACAACTCACAAAGTAGTTATTATTCCCGTAATGCTAGCAACTAGCTTATCTTTAGCACTGGTACCAACGATTGCAAAATATTTCAACAGTGGTGAATTTCAATTATTGAAAGGGGCAATGGATAAGTCTTATCAAATATTATTTTTCATCACATTGCCTGCAGTAATTGGAATTGCATTATTATCTCATGAAATTTACTTCCTTTTGTATGCTCAAAGTGAAATGGGAGCGAAAGTGCTTGCTCACTATGCTCCAGTAGCGATTTTATTTGCTTTATTCCAAGTAACAGCCGCACTTTTACAAGGCATTGACTTTCAAAAGTGGATTGTTTTCAGCTTGTTAACAGGTATTCTTATAAAGTTAGTGCTGAATACGCCGCTTATTGAAGCAATGCAAGCGGATGGAGCAATTCTTTCGACAGCAATTGGTTATTCAGTTTCGATTGCCATAAACTTCATCGTATTAAAGAAAGTATTAAATTATCAATCGAAAATCGTATTAAGACGCACTTTGCTCATCGTTATCTTAACAGCTGTGATGGCTGCTTGTGTGTTGTTGGCGCATAAAGGATTAGTATGGTTATTTGGACCAGTTGATAGTAAATTGTCCAGTTTAATTGTGGCATCCATTTGTGTCGCGATTGGCGTATATGTTTATGCATTTATAAGCTTTAAAACAGGGTTAGCTCAAAAATTATTAGGAGAGCGAATTTCTCGTATAGCAGGGAAATTCGGGTTAAAGTAGGTGTAGAAAATTATGCGTTTAGATAAAATACTTGCCAATTCTGGATTTGGCTCTCGAAAAGAAGTAAAGCAGTTGTTGAAAAAAGAGCATGTGACAGTTGATGGGAAAGTTGTGAAAGATCCTGCCATGCACGTAAACCCAATGAGTCAAGAAATCTTTGTGCTCGGAGAAAAATTAGATTATAAAGAATTCATTTATTTAATGTTGAATAAGCCAAAAGGTGTTATTTCGGCAACGGAAGATCTTCGAGAAAAGACCGTGATTGACTTATTAAGCCCAATCGATCGACACTATCAACCTTTTCCTGTTGGTAGATTAGATAAAGACACTGTAGGATTATTGTTGTTAACGAATGATGGAAATTTAGCCCATCAGCTGTTATCACCGAAAAAACATGTGCCGAAAACCTACTATGCAAAAATTGATGGCATCGTAACGGAAGAAGATATTTTGGCCTTCAAAGAAGGAGTCGTGTTGGATGATGGCACGGTCACAACACCGGGAGAATTGACTATTTTAAAGTCCGGAGATACTTCTGAAATCGAATTAACGATCTACGAAGGTAAATTTCATCAAGTAAAGAGGATGTTTGAAGCTGTCAATAAAAAAGTGATATTTTTAAAACGTTTATCAATGGGGAACTTAACATTGGATTCTAATTTAAAATACGGGGAATATCGTGAGCTAACAGAAGAAGAAATAAAATCAATAAGAGAGTATGTGAATAAAAAAGAGTGACCCCGACGTAAGGTCACTCGTTAATTTTCTGTATGCAATAAAATATAGCATATATTGTATTTCTATCTCTATGAAGTTAATTTTACTTTTTTCTTCGTCGTTGTCCATTTGCCTCTACTTGGACTTTCTACCAAGTTGTTAAAGGCTAACACATTCAAATCTCTTTGAATGGTGCGAGGAGTGATGTTAAACTCTTCAACTAAATCCTGTGTAGTTACTGTTCCATTCTCCCGAATGTACAAGTACACGTCTTTAATGCGAGTTAGCATTCTATTTGTAGCGGGTTTCATATTCATGAACCACTCCTTCATCTTAATTCACATGGCAAAGACCAGCGGACGACTAACAAATGAATGAGAGGTCTAAATTTCTGCCCTAGACATCCCCTTTTCAGAATTTTTTGTCAAAAAATACATTTGACAGAATCATTATAGCAATAAACTATTAATTTTTCCACAATTCAAAACGATATAAAGATAATTTTTGTGTTTTATTATTCAAAGAATACGTTAATATAAAGGGTTTTATACCTTTTTAATTTTTTTTTGAAACTCCTTAATTATTAATCAAAGAGGTGAAATACATGAACTTTTTGACATTAGCAGAACAAAGAAAAAACGAATTGATTGAAGGACTGCAGCAAATTATTCGAATTAAAAGTGTATTGGATGAAGAGAATAAAACAGAAGATGCACCATTTGGAAATGGACCTAAGAAGGCGTTAGAGTGGCTACTTTCGAAAGCTTCAAAAGAAGGATTTAAAGTGAAAAATGTAGATCATTATGCAGGACACATTGAAATGGGAGAGGGAAAAGAAATTCTCGGTATTCTTTGTCATGTAGATGTTGTTCCAGCTGGTGATAATTGGACTTATCCACCATTTGAAGGGATCGTAAAAGACGGAAAGTTGTATGGCCGTGGTGCCATTGATGATAAAGGACCGACAATGGCGGCTTATCTTGCTATGAAAATGGTGAAAGATGCCGGTATCCCACTGTCCAAACGGGTTCGCTTAATTATAGGTACTGATGAAGAATCAGGATTCCGGTGTGTTGAACATTACTTCAAAAAAGAAGAAATGCCTGATATAGGTTTTGCTCCAGATGCAGACTTTCCTCTCATCAATGCTGAAAAGGGAATTGCTGTAATTCAGTTTTCTCAAACGAGTCCTTTGTCTCATAATGAGCAACTCGTTTCCTTTAAATCAGGTGATCGACATAATATGGTTCCTGATTTTGCAAAAGCGATAGTAAAAAATGTTTCATCTGATTTTGAAAAAGAATTCTATGAATATTTTAAACAATTTAATGAAGAAGCATCTTTCACTAGAGAGGGTGAACAGGTTATAATAGCGGTAACAGGAAAATCTGCCCACGCAATGGAACCAGAAAAAGGAATAAATGCTGCAGTTTTGCTTGCGAAATTTTTAAAACAACATTTATCAACCGACGCAAGTAAAGCATTTATTTCTTTTATTGTCGATGCTTTTAGTGATGTATATGGGAAAGCTCTAGGTTTCGATTATATAGACGAAATGTCAGGACCAACAACATTGAATGCTGGAGTAGTTTCTTTTGATTCAGAAAGAGGAGGAAATATACTCGTCAGCATGCGTTATTCTGTCACTTATCCATATGAAGAAAAAATTCGAGAAGCCACAGAGCGTTTAACGAAATATCCTTTTAATTTAACAGTAATATCAAATTCAAGCCCTCATTACATTCCTGAAGATGATGAATTGATTCAAACATTGTTAAAAGTTTATCGACGATATACTGGCGATGAACCTAAACCACTATCAACCGGTGGCGGAACTTATGCAAGAGTGTTGAAAAAAGGGGTGGCATTCGGCAGTTTATTTCCTGGAGAACCTGATGTGGCTCATCAAAAAGATGAGTATGTTGTCATTGACAACTTAGTGAAGTCTGCTGCAATATATGCAGAAGCAATTATTGAATTAGCAGCGAAAAAATGAAGGATGTGGGAAAATGGGATACACTTTATGGAATGACCAAATTGTGAAAGATGAAGAAGTCAAAATTGATAAAGAAGATCGCGGTTATCAATTCGGTGATGGCGTATATGAAGTTGTGAAAGTATATAACGGTGAAATGTTTACTGTAAATGAACATATTGACCGATTATATGCATCAGCTGAAAAAATACGAATTACGATTCCATATACAAAGGATAAATTTCATCAATTGCTACATGAATTAGTGGAAAAAAATGAATTAAACACTGGGCATATTTATTTTCAAGTTACTCGCGGAACTTCGCCTCGTGCGCATCAATTCCCTGAGAATACTGTAAAACCAGTAATCATTGGTTATACGAAAGAAAATCCACGACCATTAGAAAATCTTGAAAAAGGTGTAAAAGCTACCTTTGTGGAAGATATCCGTTGGTTACGATGTGATATTAAATCATTGAACTTGCTTGGTGCAGTATTAGCAAAACAAGAAGCTCATGAAAAAGGCTGCTATGAAGCGATTCTACATCGAAATAATACAGTAACAGAAGGCTCTTCTTCAAATGTATTTGGAATAAAAGATGGTATATTGTATACGCATCCTGCAAACAATATGATTTTAAAAGGAATCACTCGCGACGTTGTCATAGCTTGTGCAAATGAAATTAATATGCCTGTAAAAGAAATTCCATTTACAACTCATGAAGCATTGAAAATGGATGAATTATTTGTAACAAGTACAACTTCTGAAATTACGCCGGTTATTGAAATAGATGGTAAGTTGATTCGAGATGGAAAAGTTGGAGAATGGACTCGTAAATTACAAAAACAATTTGAAACAAAAATTCCAAAACCGCTTCATATATAATCTGAATTGAGAATAGTTTGGTTTTGCTTTTAAACCACTAAAACAAAAGTATCCTCATACTTTGAGGGTACTTTTTTCATTTTTAAATGTGAGCGTTACTATGAATTTTTAAAGTAGTCATGTAAAATGAATTCGAGAGAGTATGTAGGAGAGTGTTTTCATTGGCTCAACTAATTAAACTACAGGATTATATTTCGAGATATCAAATTGATTTAACAAGATATCCAACACAATATGTCAGATTAAAAAGAACCCAATGGGAAAAGGTAAAACAACAATGGCTAACTGGAGAAGAACCATTATCTTGGGAACACATTGAAGAAGAAGAACAATCGAACCGCTTCTCCTTTATAAAAAAATGGTTCAATCAAAAGCGAATAAAAGAACAAGAGGATATTGAATCTGTTGATGTCTCCCATGAAGCGATGCCGGATGAAGAAGGAGAAGTTGATGAAGAGTCCACTTTGTACTTTGAGCCACATATCGTTTATCATCCAGATAGTATTGAAGAGTTAAAACGTATGTTTCTTGATCAATTTTTCCATTTTCAAATAAAATGGGCGAGTTCAACGCTATTAGAAAAATCATATGTCGATCCTCGTTTTTTTAGAGACAGTTTTTTAAGAACAGTTCTTCAGCGTTTGCCTGATAATTATTTAGTATTTTACTATCCTGTTATTAAAATTAAAAAAGCGCCGATAGAACTAGATGTCATTATCTTAACACCGACCGAATGTTTATGTATCACGCTTGTGGAAGAAGAAGAGTCTGCTGTATATGTTGGTGACGGAGAACGATTCTGGACGAAAAAAGTAGGAAAAAGAAGTGAAAAAATGTTGAATCCGTTCATTCAATTAAATCGAATGGAAGCAATTGTGTCACAACTATTTAATAAGCATCAGGTAGATTTTCCGATTCGAAAAATATTGCTATCACGGAATGGCTATTTTGATTATTCGCTGACGCCTTTTAACGTTCAAATCATTGATAAGCGTGGGTATACAACGTGGTTACAGCAATTAAAATATTCTCCATCTCCTTTGAAAAAAATGCAATTACAAGCGGCACATGCGATTTTGAATAATGTGGAGACAACTTCACATAGCCGCGATATTTTGAATCCTCAAAATTTGGAGCAGTAAAATAAACAACTACTTATTCGTTGATATACATAAAGAAGAAAGTGTAATAAATAAGAGTATCTCTATTCCTGGAAAAATTAATTTCTTTATGAACGGTTGTAATTGTTACATAATAATTTATTCTATAAATAGAAACAGTTATTTTTAAAAAGCATAGTTTGCATACGTAAAATGAATGAACAACATAGAAAGTAGGGTATAAAGTGAGACTACGTAATAAACCATGGGCGCGAGAATTTATTCAACAACATCCTGAAATGGTGATTCCGAATCCCGAAGAATATAAAGGGAAGTGGAATGAGCTTTTTGGAAATGATCGTCCGCTGCATATTGAAGTCGGTTCTGGAAGAGGGCAATTTATTGTTGGCATGGCTCAAGCCAATCCAGAAATTAATTATATTGGAATCGAATTATTTGATAAAGTTATTGTAAAAGCATTACAAAAAGCGTTGGAAGCAGGTTCGCCTCCCAATTTGCGATTATTGAGAGTGAACGCTGAAGAATTGGAGAAAATTTTTCAAAAAAATGAGGTACATCGCGTTTACTTGAATTTCTCTGATCCTTGGCCAAAGAAACGGCATGCAAAACGTAGATTGACTCATGAAAAGTTTTTGAAAATCTATGAGTCGATTTTGATAGATGAAGGTGAAATCCACTTTAAAACAGATAACCGAGGGCTTTTTGAATATTCATTGGTATCAATGTCCCAATATGGCATGAAGTTGAAAGATGTTTCTTTAGATTTACATGCAAATGAACCAGAAGATAATATACGAACTGAGTATGAAGAAAAGTTTTCTTCATTAGGTCAGCCGATTTATCGATTAGAAGCTCAGTTTGTAAAGAAATAATTTTGATGATCTATTGAAACTTCCCTCACTATTTTTTGATAAATTCCAATTGAAGTTTCAATTGATTTCATAGACATTTTCATATTTTAGGGGGAGAAATGGATGGACAAACTACATTTTCACGATATGACATTGACATGGTTAGATGGTGGCGTAACGTCACTAGACGGGGGTGCCATGTTTGGGGTTGTTCCAAAACCACTATGGTCAAGAAAATACCCAGTAAACGAAAAAAATCAAATCGAACTAGCATGTGAACCAATTCTCATTCAATATAATGGAAAAAATTATATGATTGACAGCGGAATTGGAAATAAATTAAATGAAAAGCAAATCCGCAACTATGGTGTAACGGAACAGTCAAATATTGAAGAGAGCTTACAAAAATTAGGTATGACAGTTGAAGATATTGATGGAATCTTGATGACCCATATGCACTTTGATCATGCCAGTGGATTGACGAAATATGAAGGGGACCGATTGGTTTCCACTTTCCCAAAAGCCAAAATTTATGTTTCCCAAATTGAATGGGATGAAATGCGCAATCCGAATATTCGTTCAAAAGCAACGTACTGGGCGGAAAATTGGGAGCCAATTCAAGACCAAGTTGTTACTTTTACTGACTTTATTGAAGTTGCACCAGGAATTGAAATGATTCATACAGGCGGCCATAGTGACGGACATGCCATTGTGAAATTGAAGCAAAAAGGCGAAACGTTAATTCATATGGCGGACATTATGCCAACTCATGCCCATCAAAACCCTCTATGGGTAATGGCATATGATGATTATCCAATGACAAGCATTTTTGCTAAAGAGAAGCTATTAAAAGAAGCTTATACGAATGGATATAAATTTATTTTTTATCACGATGCGTATTATCGTATGGTACAGTGGGATGAATCAGGGAAAGACATAATTGATTCATTGAAAAGAAGTAAAGAAGCGAAAATTCAATTTTAAATAAAAAAGATGGGTTATCCCATCTTTTTTATTTTAAAGCATTGTTTATGCTTTCCTTAGTTCAACGATTACTCCTGAACGAGCATCCGCTGCAAATTCAAAGTTTTCCACTTCACCATCTAATACTCTTGAAATACCGCCTCGATAAACAGGGATTGTCATAACCCCGTTATAATAATTTTCAGGCTTCATATAAATCCATGAACCATCGATAGGGCTTTCTTTTCTAAATTCATCTTTAATATTTTCCAATACTTGATTTGCATTCATAAACGGTTGTATACGTTCTGAAGCTTCTTTTATAATGACTGCCGCAGCTAAACCTGTTGTTACACCTAACATAAAATCACGTAAATTCATTAACTTTTCCCTCCTAATTTCCATTTTATCATGAAATCATTTTTTCAGTCTTCTGAAAGCAGGATAAATCATTTTATTGAATATATACTCTTTTCTATAAATAACTTAGATTTCCCTTTTTTAAGGATCCAATTAAATAAATCTTTTCGTTTAGAACAAACCTTTCTTAATTTCCAACGTTTTCAATTGATTATGTTAAAATAGAACGAGTAAATAATGAGGGAGTGTTCCGAATGAATGAAGAGACTTTACAATTATTTAAAACATTGACGGAACTTCCAGGGGCACCTGGAAATGAGCATTCAGTGCGAGCATTTATGCGTTCAGAACTCGAAAAATACGCAGACGAAATTGTACAAGATAATTTAGGTGGAATTTTTGGCTTGCGCAAGTCGGAAGAAAAGGATGCGCCCAAAATTTTAGTAGCGGGTCATATGGATGAGGTAGCTTTTATGGTAACGAGCATTACCGACCGTGGAATGATTCGCTTTCAAACGTTAGGGGGCTGGAATAGTCAAGTATTGCTTGCGCAGCGAGTGATAATTTATACAAATGAACGAGAAATACCCGGAGTGATTGCATCTACTCCACCTCATTTATTGACAGAAGAACAACGTAAGAAACCAACGGATATTAAAGATATGCTCATTGATGTCGGAGCTGACAGTAAAGAAGATGTCATTAACATGGGGATACGTCCTGGACAATCCATTTTACCAGTTTGTCCATTTACAGTAATGGCCAATCCGAAAAAAATAATGGCAAAGGCTTGGGATAATCGATATGGTTGCGGACTAGCCATCGAACTTTTAAAGGAATTAAAAGATGAAAAAGTGGTCAATCATCTTTATTCTGGTGCCAATGTCATGGAAGAAGTAGGGCTACGAGGTGCACAAGTATCCTCTTACATGATTCAACCTGATTTATTTTTTGCATTAGATGCCTCTGCTGCAAATGATATGACAAGTGAAAAGGAATTCGGCCAGTTAGGTAAAGGCGTATTATTGCGAATATACGACCCGACGATGGTAACTCATCGCACATTGCGAGAATTTATATTAGACACTGCAGAATCCAACCAAATTCCTTATCAATATTTTGTATCACATGGTGGTACAGATGCTGGAAAAGTTCATACGATGAACGGCGGCATTCCAAGTGCGGTTATTGGCATTTGTTCTCGCTATATTCATACATCTGCATCCATAATTCATATTGACGATTATTTAGCTGCGAAAGAACTATTAGTTAAGCTAATTCGAACATTAGATCGTACGACTGTCGATACAATTCTTCAAAATCCTTAAAAAGATTTCTTTTTGTTCTATATAATTGGGGAATTTGTCCAAATGAATTTCTATTTGTTGATATGAGCGAAAGGCGGCGGTGTTACTGCCCTTTCGCTTCCCCATGTAGCGAAAATCAACAGTTTGTTGTTTCTGTAACATACCTGTAAAAACAATGTAATGAATTTCTATGAAATAACTAGAACATAATAAAGTAAAGAGAAATGAGGGTGCAACATGAAAGTAGCAATTGGAACACATAACCGTGCAAAACTAAAAGCGGTGCAAAACGTAGTGAATACATATTTTGATGATATTGAATTTCTAGAAGTGGATGTTCCTTCAAATGTTTCATCCCAACCATTTTCTGATGAAGAAACCCGACAAGGCGCTATTAACCGTGCTTTAAATACGTTAGAAGCAACGGGGGCAGAATTGAATTTTGGTCTTGAAGGCGGAGTTCGTGAAATAGATGGAATCATGTATTGTTGCAATTGGGGGGCACTGGCATTAAAAAATGGTCAAGTTTTGACTGCAGCTGGAGCACAATTTATGTTGCCTGAAGAAATTGCAAAAAAACTACGCGCGGGAAAAGAGTTAGGTCCTGTTATGGATGAGTATACGAATGAAAAAGATACGCGCCATCATAAAGGAGCAATTGGCGTATTAACAGCGAATTTGGTTGATCGTAAGGAAATGTTTGAACATATCGTTACATTATTGATTGGACAATATCTTTTTACAAAAAAGGAGAAATAATGATAAAATTTTCCTATTTTTTATCTATTATTCTAAAATTAGACTTTAAGATTGCACTCTATTCGATATCCTACTAAAATGTAGTATGGGTAAAGGAAGTGAAATGAAAAATGAAAAAATGGTTACTATTAACCATTAGCTGTATATCGTTGCTTGGATTAGCCGGTTGTGGAAAATCCGTAGAAGAGCAAATCAATATAGGTGTAGCTAGTGCACAAACAGTATTTGAAGAATCGCCAAGAGAACCAAATAAAAAGATTGGACAAATCGAGTTATACTTGCCATCAGGATATAGCATAAAAGAAACAGATGATGAAAACAATTACATACTATCAAAAGGAAAAGATAAATATATTTTATTTGTGAATGTTAATGAAAAAGAAGATAGTCAGCTTCACTATGACTTATTGAAAAATAATTCAACGAAAAAAATAGTAAAAGAGCAACCAGTTGAACTAGATGGTGCTTTTGGATTTACAATGGTACTGGAACATGATGAAGGGCAATTCGAACTGATTGCTAGTAGCGGTGGTGTAAAAGTTTCTACGATATCCAATAATAAGCATATGGATAATAAGTTAGTAGAGATGATGTTAATTGCTCGTTCAGTAGAAGTACTGTACTAAAATTCATTCTAATCGACTGTCCAATGTTTCTTCTGATACAATAAATGTATGAAAATTAAAACGGTTCACTGAAGTGAGCCGTTTATTTGTGCACATAAGGAAGTGATTTTAGTGAAACCTGAGCAGCTTGTAGAAGAGTTAAAAAGACGATTAGGTATTGAAAGGTTTAATTACTCGTACAATCGCAAAGATAATAAACTACGTTTAGATCATAAAAATCTTGGAAAAGGAATGGATATTAATCTTCCTGAGATTATCGCAAAATATAATGAGAGAAAAGAACAAGCGTTAGAAGATGTAGTCTATACGATTGAACAGACTTTTATTGCGATGGAAAAAGAGCAAGCTGAAGAAATACATCAATTATCTAACATATTCCCGATTATTCGTTCCACTTCTTTCCCATTGAAATCGAAAGAGGGGCATCCCTTCATTACGTCAGATCACACGGCAGAAACCCGCATTTTTTATGCTTTGGATTTAGGTACAACTTATCGATTAATTGATGAGTCAATGCTTTCGAAATTAAATGCTACTGGTGAACAAATCCGGGAAATAGCCCGCTTTTCAGTAAAAAAGTTGTCAACGAATGTAAAAAAAGATGAAGTAGCAGGAAACATATTTTATTTTGTTAATGAAAACGATGGCTATGATGCGAGCCGCATATTAAATGAAACCTTTTTAAAAGAGATGAGGGAAAAAATTAAAGGAGATATGACAATTTCCGTTCCTCATCAAGACGTGCTAATCATTGGGGATATTCGAAATGAAACAGGTTATGATGTGCTAGCCCAAATGACGATGCATTTCTTTTCAATTGGCCGTGTACCAATTACATCACTATCCTTCGTATATGATAATGGAGAGCTGACGCCGATTTTCATATTAGCAAAAAATCGAATAAAAAAGGAGACGAAAGATCAATGATTGTAGCGTACAATAAAGAACATGTTGGCGATGTTTTATTAGTTCAACTTACAACTGAGGAAGTTGTAACCCCATCAGTAGAGCGAGTAGGGGATGTAGCTCTTATCAAAGAAAAAACAACTGGTGAAGTGAAAGGGTTTAATTTATTTAATGCAAGTAAATATGTTGAATTGAATGTGAATGGTAATGTGGAAGTAACAGAGGAGCTTGTTCAAAAAATCCAATCTGCATTAAATAAAAATAATGTTGAGGTAACTATAAACGTTGACTTGTCACCAAAATTTGTTGTCGGATATGTGGAAGAGAAGGAAAAACATCCAAATGCAGATAAGCTTAGTGTTTGTAAAGTCAATGTAGGGGATGAAGTATTACAAATCGTTTGTGGAGCACCAAATGTTGAAGCAGGTCAAAAAGTGGTAGTTGCCAAAATTGGCGCGGTTATGCCTTCAGGAATGGTAATTAAACCTTCTCAATTACGTGGTGTAGATTCTTATGGCATGATTTGTTCAGCTAGAGAATTAGCAATTCC
Source organism: Ureibacillus sp. FSL K6-0786 (assembly GCF_037965165.1). Lineage (GTDB taxonomy): Bacteria > Bacillota > Bacilli > Bacillales_A > Planococcaceae > Ureibacillus > Ureibacillus thermosphaericus. The sequence goes on from NZ_CP150191.1 coordinate 2,481,404, forward strand.
AAATGCTCCTCAAGAAAAAGGTATATTAGTTTTAGAAGAGGACGCTGAAATTGGTTCAGCATTTCAAATCCCTTCTACACTCTAAACATGGTTAGGACAATTTGTCCTAGCCTTTTTTAATTGAATGTTATTGTAATGTAAAGAATCTGCAATAAAACTTATGGTATTCTTTAGTGGCGAATACATAGTTCAAATGCATGAATTCGCTTACCAATACATATATGAAAGATGTAATTCTATAAAGAATGTAGCTTCATTACCGATTATTATCATATAATTATAAAAGGTATGATGTTAGAAAGAGTGATGATCGATGAATTGGCTCAAACGTACATTGAATAAGTTGTTATTTAAAGACGAAGTTGAAGATGAATATGACTATTATGAAGAAGATGAGTGGCAAGAACCTATATACGAAAAGAAAGAACAAAATCGAGCGAAATTTCGATTTCCATTAATCCCTGACGAAGAATTACAAGCGTCGGACCAGACCCCTCATCAACCAAAGTCTTATAATGATTTTATTTCAAATATCGAACCTCAACATCATAAAAATTCACTTGTATATGATGTGGAAGTGTCAAGAATCCATGAACTGTTAGAAATGCGAAAACAAAATAAGAAAAAAACAACAAGTGTCAGTTATGATATTACGTCCCGACGTAATGAGCGTTTAATTGAGAAAACAATTAAAAGAGAACCTATACAAAAGGAACAACCAATTGTAAAAGAAAAAAGTCAACCACAACCAAGCCGAAAAAGATTTATTCCTACCGATGTACCTTCACCGGTGTATGGATTTCAGAAACGTAAGCCAATAAATGCTTTGTATACTAATACACAAGAACAAACTGAACAGAAATTTGAGATGAATGCTGAAAAAGAAATTTCTCTTGAACAGTCGAAAGAAATAATTATAGCATCAGAAGAAGTAGCGAGCACTACTGTTGTTGAAGAGATTGACAAAAAGCTAGAACAAGTGAAGGAAGAAGTAGAACAATTCATCCATCAATCAAAAGAAGGATTTTCGATTACAATTGAAGAGGCAAGAAAGACAAAAGAATATGATGAAGAAAAATTAGTTCAGAATGATGGAGATGTACATCTAATAGTTGATAAAGAGAAAGAATTTTCTAATGAACCTCTAATCCTTACAGAACCAATAACAGAAGAAGCTCATATAATTGAAAATAATCATGGAAAAACGATAGAAGCAACTGACGATATAGAATCAGTTGCAACGAGTGAGGTTAACAAACAATTTGCATTAGGGTATAGAGAGAATGTGGAACCAACTGTTGAAAGTTCTTTACTTCAAGCGAATACGTTATTAGAAGCAGAACATGATGAAGACTTACAAGAGCAAATCGAGAAGGAACAAAATGAACCGTTGAACCTTCATGAAGATATTGCTTGTGAAACGGGTGAACAAATAGAGGAAACACAACATACTGTCGATAAAGATGAATTCAATTCGATAAATGAAGTAGAGAGCATAAATCATTCCAATTTCCAAAATGAATATGAAACAAGCGATTCGTTGAAAGAGGATGAAGCAAATGGTCTTCAACAAATCTCTGAATCGCTCCGTTTAGAATCGGTATTGAACGAAGCACAACTTTTCAACAATCAAAATAGAATTGAAGATTTATTAAATGTACAAAAGGAAGTAGAAGAACCACTTTCCGATGATATTCAAATGGAGTTATCTAATAATAGTGAGATAAATGAGCCGGCTTTAGAAGAAGAACTCTCAAATGAATCGCATCCAATTACACAAGAACAACCTAAGAAAAAACCAATACCATTTAATGTCATCATGTTAAAGTCTGATAAAGAAAAATTAGCAAAAAAACAGCAAGTGCAAAAAAAGGAGACAAACGACTTAAAGGAATCCCAACCAATTGAAATTCCTGAACAATTGGAGAAAAATCAAATTGAATATAAATATATGAAGCCGCCTTTAGAATATTTGGCACCACCGGAAGAATCGACAGAAGATCGGGAATGGATGGAACGTCAGGCGGAAACGCTTGTGGAAGCACTTTCTTATTTCCAAGTCAATGCGAATGTTGAATCCATTATGCAAGGGCCAGCTGTTACGCAGTTTGAAATCACAGTAAGTCATGGGACGAAAGTAAGCAAGATTCGAAATCTTGCAGATGATTTAAAGCTTGCTTTAGCTGCGAAAGATATACGCATACAGGCACCGATTCCAGGGAAAAACACCATTGGAATTGAAATTCCAAACCGCATTTCACGTGCAGTTCGACTATCTGAAGTCGTAAATAGTGAAAGTTTCTTACAATCGGAATCGCCTCTTGAAGCAGCCCTTGGATTAGATTTAACTGGTAAACCAGTAACGATTGACTTGCGTAAAATGCCTCATGGATTGATTGCTGGCGCAACTGGTTCGGGAAAGTCTGTGTGCATTAATTCTATCTTAGTTAGCCTGTTATTAAAGGCAGAACCAAGTGAATTGAAATTAATGTTAATCGATCCGAAAGTGGTGGAACTTGCACCGTTTAATCACATTCCGCATCTCGTCAGTCCAGTCATTACGGATGTGAAAGCAGCAACCGCAGCACTGAAGTGGGCGGTAGATGAGATGGAACGAAGATATCAACTGTTTGCCCATGCAGGTGTAAGAGACTTACCTCGATATAACAAACTTGTTGAACAAGAGGGGAAAAATAGTTTAAAACTGCCATATATATTAATCGTTATCGACGAGTTAGCCGATTTAATGATGATGGCTCCACAAGATGTGGAAGAATCCATTTGCCGAATTGCTCAAAAAGCGAGGGCTTGTGGAATTCATTTAATCGTTGCCACACAAAGACCGTCCGTTGATGTCATAACAGGATTAATAAAATCAAATATCCCAACTCGTATTGCTTTCTCTGTATCTTCCCAAATCGACTCAAGAACAATTTTGGACAGTCAAGGAGCGGAACGCTTACTTGGCCGAGGCGATATGCTTTATTTAGGAAACGGGATGACAGACCCTATTCGATTGCAAGGTACTTATGTTACGGATGATGAGATTGAAGAAATTATCGAGCATGTGAAAGAGCAAGGAGAGCCTGAGTATCTCTTTGAACAAGAAGAATTGCTTAAAAAAGTAGAGATGATTGAAGAACAAGATGAATTGTTCGAAGACGTTTGCCGCTTTGTGTATGAACAGGGTTCCGCATCAACATCTTCCATTCAGAGAAAATATCACATCGGATACAACCGAGCTGCCCGCTTAATTGAAATGCTTGAAAGTTACGGATTTGTATCTGAACAAAAAGGAAGTAAACCTAGGGAAGTGTATATTACAGAATCAGATTTAGCGGAATTATTCGATTGATTTCCCAAAGCGCATCCGTATGAAAAAGAGGGGCCCGCCCCCTCTCAATTTTTTTCAAGACAAATGAAAAATAAATGCTATAATGTAATAGGTTTTTGATTAACTAAAAATGTATAAACTAGACATATATATAATATTTATTCATTAGGGTCAATCCCTGGGAGGTTTTTTGAACATGACAATTTATCATTTTACAGGAATAAAAGGTTCGGGAATGAGTTCACTAGCTCAAATATTGTTTGACTCCGGTGAATCGGTACAAGGATCGGATGTAGAAACATATTATTTTACCGAACAACCTTTAAGAGAAAGAAATATTAAAATATTAAAATTTGATTCAGATAATATTCAACCCGGAATGACTGTCATTGCAGGGAATGCTTTTTCTGATAGTCATCCTGAAATCGTACGAGCAAATGAATTAGGCGTTGAAGTTATTCGTTATCATAAATTTCTGGGTGAGTATATAAAGAAATTTACATCAATAGCGATTACAGGTGCCCATGGAAAAACATCGACCACCGGCCTAACAAGCCATGTGATAGGTGGATTTAAGCCAACATCTTATTTAATTGGTGACGGTACTGGATCAGGTAAAAAAGATGCATCTTATTTTGTTATGGAAGCTTGTGAGTATCGACGACATTTTCTAGCTTACCATCCGGACTATGCAGTGATGACCAATATCGATTTTGATCATCCAGATTATTTCTCTGGAATCGATGATGTATTTTCGGCATTCCAAGAATTAGCGTTACAAGTTAAAAAAGCCATTATCGCTTGTGGTGATGATCATTATTTACAAAAAATTCGTGCTAACGTACCGGTGATTTATTATGGATTGGGAGAACGGAATGATGTCATAGCAAAAAATATTGAAAAATCAACAGAAGGTACGAGTTTTGAAGTATATATTCGCAATGAATATTATGATCGATTTTTCATTCCATTGTATGGAGACCATGCAATTTTAAATTCATTGGCAGTCATTGCGTTATGTCATTATGAAGGAATCCCTGCAAACGTAATAAAAGAAAGAATAAAAACATTCAAAGGAGTAAAAAGACGTTTTACTGAGACGATAATTGGCAATAATGTTCTTGTTGATGATTATGCACACCATCCGACAGAAATTAATGCAACGATTCAATCAGCAAGACAAAAATATCCTGATCGAGAAATTGTGGCAATTTTCCAACCACACACATTCAGCCGAACAGAAGCTTTTTTACAACAATTTGCTGATAGTTTAAAAAATGCGGATTCGGTTTATCTTTGTGAAATATTCAGTTCAGCTCGTGAACAAAATGGCAGACTAACGATTGAAGATTTAGCTGCCATTATTGATGGTAGTGAAATACTTCACGCTGAAACAATTGATAAATTAAATAAACATCAAAATGCAGTTTTCCTATTTATGGGAGCAGGTGATGTTAATAAGTTCCAAAAGGCATTTGAATCAATACTGCAAATGGGTGCATAGTTCCTTTCAAGATGATACGAAAATTTTTCATATATCAAAAAAGGAGCTAATTCAATGCTCCTTTTTTTAGCAGAAGAAGGAATAATAAAAATTTTGTCGAATTATATAAACAACTCATCATTCTAGGAGGTCTTCAACATGGAAGTGATACTATATATTTCAGCACTTGTAGCAGCAATCGCTTTCTTAGTTCTTTGCATAAGCATTGGTGCGACATTATTCTCATTAAAAGGAATATTAAAAAGTATTGCAGGTACCATTGCAGGTATTGAAAAACAAATGGAAGGCATTACCCGTGAAACGACTTCTCTATTAGAAAAAACTAATACGTTAGCTGCTGATATTACAGAAAAATCAGAAAAGCTGAATTCTGTAGTAGATGCAGTTAAAAATATAGGCGTATCAGTAAACAATTTAAATAACTCGATTAATCAAATTACTGAATCCATTTCGAGAGAAGTAAGTAAAAATGAAGAAAAAATTGCTCAAGTAGTTCAATGGAGCAATGTGGCAATGGATATAGCAGAAAAATGGAAACAGCGAAAAGCCCAACAAGAAGTGGTGGAGGTAGTGGATAATACGAGTACGACGAAATATAAACGCCGTAAAAAGTAGATAAAGGGGGAAAATGTATGTCAGGGGAAAAACCAAATTATAACGAAGTAAAAAAACAACAGTTACCTCAAGAATCCCTAGTCCATGAAACTAGAGAGGAGGAAACAATCAATATGAAAGATTTCGTAATCGGTGCATTAGTTGGAGGAATTGTAGGAGCTGCTGTAGGATTACTACTTGCTCCAAAAACAGGAAAAGATTTGCGAAGTGATGTTGCGCAACAAGCAGTTAATATTCGACAAAAAGGGCTTGTTCTTTCATCAACAGCTAAAGAAAAAACTGTTCAACTTTCAAGTCAAATTAAAGAGCAGTCATCTCAATTAGTAGATAAAGTTAAAGCAAAAAAAGTAAAATCGCCACAAGTGATTGATGATGGTACGGTTTCTTATGAGGAAAATTTAAATGATGTTTATGATGGGATGGATATTTCAGAAGTTGCTAGACCTTCATCTATCTAAGCGGAAAAAAGCAAATTGAGAAAACGATGAGTTTTCTCAATTTGCTTTTTTAATTTAGATTAAAATTTAGCATTCTTCCAGCCGTTATCCCATAGCTGGTTGTTCAATTAATTGAATTTCTAAAATATCGCCACCAAAAATTTCCGTGTCAAAAGAACTTGGATTTCCGTTTCTAAGAATAATGAATTGTCCTCTAAAATCAGGAGGCATTTGCCAGTTTGAGAATTTAAAAACGTCTTGGAAAATCCAAGGGCTACCATCTTTATTCACTAATTGTAAAGAAGCACCGTTATACACAATTGTAGTTGGCTGTACGACTACACCATTCATGAGAACTTCATATTTTGTTTTTTTCAATTGTAATGGTTCATTTTGAAAAGTTACTGTAATAGAGTCTTCTAATGCAATATCTAATTGATCTAACACGACTCGAACTGTTGGCATCGTCGTTGGGGTTTGTATCGTTAATACATCCCCATCTTGAATTGGGTACGTTAATTTGGCAGGTTTACCATTCAATAAGAATGTGCCACTGTACTTTTGTAAATATACCGGTTGACCGTCAACTTTAACTAAAAACGTTTGGAATTGGATGACATCATGTCGGTTAATATGCTCTAAAAAGTCTTGTACTGTTTCAATAGGTTCAAAGATAATTTGGTCTCGGTCTTTTATAGGAGTATCGAGGGATGCTCTTTCTCCGTTTAATTTTACAATTGGTTCAACAAAATATGTTTGTTCGTTGAAATTGATTTTTTTGGTGGATGCTTGGTCAATAATATCACGAATTGTAGCATGAGCATCTTTACCATCTTCTCCAGGGATGATAGTAATTTCATCCCCATCTTGAATTTTTGATTTAGTTGAAGCTTCTTGACCATTCACCAATATCGTTGCAGGATTTCCGTGTTCACCAGGAATGAAAATATCCCGGTCGTTGATGGTAATGGATATGCCTTGTCCTGGTTTACCATATAAATGTTTTGCACTTATCTTCGCAGCTAAAAAAGCATCGCTTACCGTCATTTCTTTCGTTTCAAATAGTCGAACAACCTGATCGTTCACTTTAACTGACATATATTGTATAGGAGATTTTTTAGCCGCAATCGCAATACCGATTGGAGTTACAAGATCAGGTCTTACTTCAATGGTTTCATCTTTTATTAAGTTCTGAATGGCACTAATATCCCGAACGGCTACACGATTTGCTGGCAATTGTAAGATTTTACAAAGTTCTTCAGGTAGTTTAGGTGTTAAACTTCCCCCTCCAATAAGCATAACAGCTTTTGGTGGAATTTGGTTATTTAATCGCAATATTTCATTTCCGATGGCAGTTGCCAATTGTTTTATGGATGGCTCAATCGATTGAACGATTTCCACGCTTGGGATTTCTTGTTCAAATCCTAATATATCCTGAATCGTAATCATTTCTTCTGTATGTAATTTACGTTTAATAGATTCTGCGACAGGGAAGTCGAGTAAATATTGATCGCACAAACTTTCAGTAATTTCATCACCAGCTGTTGGAACCATCCCATAGGCCACAATTGTGTTATTATTTGTAATTGCGATATCCGATGTACCAGCACCTATATCGACTAACGCTACGTTTAATCGACGCATTGTTGGAGGAATTAAGACATTAATTGCTGCAATTGGTTCGAGGGTTAATGCCTCCATTTCCAAATCTGCTCTTTTTAATGCAGCAAATAGCGATTCAATTACTACTCGTGGTAAAAATGTTGCAATCACTTCAACTGTCGCTTCATTTCCCTGCTGATCCAAAAGACTCCCAATTTCTTGCCCATCAAGCTTGTAGTAAAGTACAGAATAACCAACACAATAATAATGATTTTTTTCATCTTTTTCATGTTTCTGAATAAGTTGAACTTGCGCTTGTTGTACAGCTTGTAATTCAAGTCTATTGATATCTTCTTGTGTAAAAATTGGCCGATTTTTAATATTAATTGTCACAAGAGCTTGTTCAGTTTTTAGTGCACGCCCTGCTGCAGCAACGTTCACTTTTGTTAAAGGACCGTGTTTTTTTTCTAATTCTGACTTCAATTCTTTTATTAATTCTGCCACGTATAAAACATTATGTATTTGGCCATCAATCATTGCCCGCTCTTTATGTTCTTTCATGAGTATATCCACAACACGGTACTGGTGATTTTCCTCTTCTAAAATAATTCCTACGACCGACCGGGTTCCGATATCTAAAGCAAATATTTTGGAACTCAATGCAACCGCTTCCTTTCTATTATTATCTTCATATACTTTAACGAGTTGAAGCGTTAAATTAAAAACGTGACATTCTGAATTTTCTTGATTATAATATGGATATTATCTTAAAATGTAACATACATTTCAGTCTTCTGAAAGTGTTGTATTTAAGTGGAGGAGGAGAATTAGGGAATGAGTGAAAAAAGATTAGAAGCACTTCGACAACAAATTGACGAACTAAATTTAGAGATTCTTCGTTTGATTAACGAACGTGCTGAAATTGTAAATGAAATTGGTAAAATTAAAGAAAAACAAGGCGTTACACGATATGACCCGTTACGTGAACGTCATATGTTAGATTTACTGAAAAAGCATAATAAAGGTCCGTTAAATCAAATGACGGTTGATTATATCTTTAAAACAATTTTTAAAACGGCTTTGAAACAATTAGAATCAGATACGAAAAAAGAATTGCTTGTGTCACGTAAGAAAAAACCAGAAGATACAGTGATTGAAATTAATAATGAAAAAATTGGAGTTGGCGAGCCAACATTCATCTTCGGTCCATGTTCAGTAGAATCATATGAACAAACAGCACAAGTAGCCGCTTCAATTAAAGCTAAAGGATTAAAGTTCATCCGAGGGGGTGCTTACAAACCTCGTACTTCTCCATATGACTTCCAAGGATTAGGCTTAGAAGGTTTAAAAATTTTAAAACGCATTTCTGAAGAATATGGATTAGCGGTAGTGACTGAGATTGTCACACCTGCTCATATTGAAGAAGCTTTGGATTATGTTGATGTCATTCAAATCGGTGCCCGAAACATGCAAAACTTTGAATTGCTAAAAGCAGTTGGTGAAACGAACAAACCAGTATTATTAAAACGTGGATTAGCTGCTACAATCGATGAATTTGTGCACGCAGCAGAATATATCATGTCTAAAGGTAATGAAAATATCATGCTATGTGAACGTGGAATTCGCACTTATGAAAAAGCAACACGTAACACATTAGATATTTCTGCAGTACCTATTTTAAAACAAGAAACTCACTTACCAGTATTTGTTGACGTTACACATTCAACAGGACGCCGTGATTTATTATTACCATGTGCGAAAGCTGCAATTGCTATTGGTGCAGACGGTGTTATGGCGGAAGTGCATCCAGATCCATCTGTAGCATTATCCGATTCACAACAACAAATGGATTTACAACAATTTGACCAATTCTTTGAAGAGCTTCAAAAATTCATGAAACAATATGAATATAAAGCTTAATGTTTTATACTATCCAATCACTAAGATTGGGTAGTTTTTTCTTACTCGAATATTTGGTGATAATTTACTAGTATTATATCTAAAATATTATATTTTTTTGAACTTTTGCTTTGTATTGAAAAAATTAAGCAAAATATCGTATTATGAAGACAATAATAAAATGAAAAAGGAGGGAAAACCTTTGACTGTTACAATTTATGATGTTGCACGGGAAGCGAATGTTTCAATGGCAACAGTGTCACGAGTAGTAAATGGTAATCAAAATGTTAAGCCTTCTACTCGTAAAAAAGTGCTTGAAGTGATTGAACGTCTTGAATATCGTCCTAATGCGGTAGCAAGGGGACTTGCGAGCAAAAAAACTACAACAGTAGGAGTTATTATACCTGATATTTCAAACAATATATATGCTGAAGCAGCTCGAGGGATTGAAGATATTGCAACGATGTATCGCTACAATATTATTTTGGCCAACTCTGACCAAAATGAAGACAAAGAGTTGTCACTGCTTGACACAATGTTAGGAAAACAAGTTGATGGAATTGTAATGATGAGCGACGCAGTTACACCGAAATTACTTCAGTCAATGGAAAATTCCCCTGTACCGATTGTTCTTGCAGGTTCAATTGATGAATCTCAAAAGTTACCTTCAGTTAATATCGATTATTTCCAAGCAACTTATGAAGCGGTAAATATGTTAATTACGAATGGACATAAACGTATTGCATTCGTTAGCGGACCGTTAAGTTATACAATCAACGTCAAATATAAGCTAGAAGCTTATAAAAAAGCATTGAAAGATGCTGGATTAGATGTGGATGAATCGTTAATTGTTGCTGAAGACAGCACGTATGACGGTGGAGTGGAAGCATGGAAAGAGTTAAACCAAATCGAAAATCCGCCGACTGCCTATTTTGCTGGAAGTGATGAATTAGCAATTGGAATTATTCATGCTGCACAAGATCACGGTATAAAAGTACCGGAAGATATTGAGGTCATTAGTTTTGAAAATTCGAAATTAGCTCGTATGGTAAGACCACAATTAACAAGTGTGGCATTACCTTTATATGAAATCGGTGCAGTATCAATGAGATTATTAACGAAATTCTTGAATAAAGAAAAAGTAGAAGATCAAAATGTTATTTTGCCTTATCGAATTGAAAAACGTGATTCAGTGAAAGAAAAATCAAAAAAATAAAAGAGTGTAGACAAAGTCTCAAATGATTTTGTCTACACTTTTTCTTATATGAATGCTATTTTTTCTCACTTCTGATGATATTTAATGCTTTTATGAGCATTTGTGCATTTTTTTCTTCTATTTCTGCTTTCCTTGGAATCGGTTCAAATAATGGATTTGGGTCTTCCCACGTTGGAATGAGCGGCACCGGCGCCTCTTTTTGCCATTTGTTTAACCAATCTTCAGGCAGTTTTCCTGTTGGAATGGGGTAATCATTCATCTCTAGCCAAATCAGTGACCATGCCCGTGGCACAACTCGCCACATGTCATAACCGCCGCCACCAACGGCAATCCATCGTCCATCACAATATTCATGAGCCAATTCATGAGCGAGTTTCGGAATCTCTCGGTATATTTTCATGGAGGCATATAAATGAGTTAAAGGATCAAAATAATGGGCATCTGCGCCATTTTGGGTAAAAAGTACATCGGGTTTAAAATATTCAATGACTTCCCTTAAAGCTTTTTCGTACACCATTAAAAAACTATTATCCTCAGTAAAGGCTTCAAGAGGAAAGTTAAATGAAGTTCCATAACCTTGTCCATTTCCTCTTTCACTGATATTTCCCGTACCTGGAAATAAATATCTGCCTGTCTCGTGAATGGAAAATGTGCAAACGCTAGGATCATCATAAAATGTCCATTGTACACCGTCACCATGATGAGCATCTGTGTCTACATAAAGAACGCGAGCTTGATATTTTTCTTGTATGTAACGGATTGCAATCGAACTATCGTTGTATATACAAAAGCCACTTGCTCTTCCACGAAAACCATGATGCAAACCACCACCGAGATTTAAAGCATGTTTACTTTTTCCTTGCATTACATAATCTACCGCTTGCAATGTACCGCCGACAAGCAAACTACTTGCTTCATGCATGTTCGGAAATATCGGGGTATCTTCTGTTCCAATGCCGTATGGTTCTGCTTGTTCTGCTGTTATGAGGCCATGTCCTGCTTTTTTTACGATGTCGATATATTTTGGATCATGGACCAGTTCAAGTTCTTCATCAGTTGCTACTCTTGCTGGAATGATATCATCATCTGATAAGGCGTCAATGTTTTTTAGTAAATCAATAGTTAACAGTAACCGCTTATGGTTAAATGGATGGCTGTCAGAAAACTTGTAGCTTAATTGTTCTGGTGAGTATACAAATACTGCATTTTTCATAGATTCACCCCTGGCACATTAGGCCATAATACTTCAAAGCCGTTGTTTCGTAAATCAGTAATAATTGATAAAGGATTCATCATTCGAATGCGAATTGAAATGATGCGGCTATCATTGTTTTCTGTATCAGGAAATACTAAAATGCTTAACACATTTGCATGATGTTTTTTTATAAGTGTTAGGACATCTGCTAATGTTCCAACTTTATCTTTTAACCGAATATCAATTTTCGATGAAGGCTGATGTGCACCTGTTAATTCAATATAAGCATACAGTAAATCCGAAGATGTAACGATACCTACAAGCTTCCCTCCAGAAACTATAGGTAGGCAACTAATTTTTGATTCGTAAAATGTAATCGCTACATCCTCAACAAAATCAAGTGGATGACCAACGATGACATCTTTTACCATAAATTTTTCAATAGGTGTATCATAAATAGTCGGATTATTTTCTTCTTTAAGACAAGAAGGTAATGCATTTTTGACGTCGTGTGATGTAATGAGACCAACGACATTTTCTTCATCATCTACAATGGGAATGTGGCGGATACTTTTTTCTCTCATCAATTTAAGGGCATCATTTAATGTATCTTTTGGTGTAAGCGCATACACATCTCTTTTCATGATTTGTTCGACAATCATACTTATCCTCCTAAATTAATACATGTATCGATATTTAAATCGAAGTCTGTCAAATCGTTCGATGGATTCTTGATTCACTCGCTTGCCTATACGAACCATTAGACAATTGGCTGGATGAGATGTTATTTCTGGATCATCGGTCGCACAATATTCAAAGCCAACTGTTTTCATTAAATTTTCCATCATATTTCGATATTGCCATACATTTAGTCCTGTGCCTTTTAAATCCCAATGCCAATAATATTCTGTAGTAATAACTAAGTAATCTTCCATTTCATCTCCCATAAAGGAAACTTCTAATAGTTTTTTTCCTACCCCAGCTCCTCGATAGGATGGTATTACTTCAATTGCTCCCAATTCTAGCATATTTTCAATCTTATCCTCTGACCATCTCTCAAGTGGATCAGGATAAAGATATGTGACATAGCCGATGACGGTATTTTCATTGCGAGCGATAATAATTCTACCTTCTATTAATTTAGCTATCTCGATTAATGCCCTTTTTTGTTCCTGTGGAGGACGAAAAGAAGTTAAATTTTCATGAAATTCATATTGTTCTAGTGTTTCTGGCGGTATGGGTCCTTCGACGATGACGGTGCCATGAGGCGTTTTCAACTGCGCATTGTAATAATTTTTTATATGTTGCAATCAGCATCACCTCCGTTTTTCTATTATTAACATTATATGATAAATTCTGTGCATTAACGCAGAAATTTGTGAAAAATAAACAAATTAACTAAATGTTAAAAATATTTTGCTAATTATAATAATTCGTTGTAAAATGTAAAATATCAAAAAAGAAAGGGGATATTTCATGGGGATGAAAACGACTGAGAAATTAGCAGTTGTTCACGGGGATTATCATCTAAAAAACTATGATGAAACATATGCTAATTTCGATTGGAAGGAAGTAGAGAAAGCATTTAGTTGGTATACGACGGGGAAACTAAATGCTGCTTACGAAGCAATCGATCGTCATGCAGAATCAGATCGAAAAAACAAAGTAGCTCTTTACTTTAATAACGGGGAACGTAAAGAAGCCTACTCATTCTATGATATGAAGCGCATGACGAACAAGGCTGCCAACGTGTTAAAAGAGTATGCAAACCTTGAAAAAGGGGATCGATTGTTTATCTTTATGCCGAGATCTCCAGAATTGTATTTTTCTTTGCTTGGTGCTTTGAAGTTGGGGGTAATTGTAGGTCCGCTCTTTGAAGCATTTATGGAGGGAGCGGTATATGACAGATTATCAAATAGTGAAGCAAAGGCACTTGTTACAACTCCAGAATTATTAAATCGAGTGCCGTTAGATGAATTACCACATTTAGAAAAAGTATTTCTTGTTGGGGAACAAGTAGAAGAAAATGAAAAAATCGTTGATTTTAATAAAAGATTAGATGAAGCATCCAGTCATTTCGATATTGTTTGGGTAGATCGAGAAGATGGAATGCTTTTACATTATACATCTGGATCAACGGGGGCACCAAAAGGAGTATTGCATGTGCATAATGCAATGATTCAACAATATCAAACTGCTCGTTGGGTATTAGATTTGCATGAAGATGATATTTATTGGTGTACAGCAGATCCAGGATGGGTGACAGGGACAGCCTATGGTATTTTTGGTCCATGGTTGAATGGTGTAACAAACGTAATCATCGGAGGAAGATTTAGTCCTGAAAAATGGTATGAAGCTATCGAAGAATATGGTGTTACTGTCTGGTATAGTGCACCAACAGCATTCAGAATGTTAATGGGTGCAGGTACAAGCGTGTTAAAACAATATGATTTATCTTCATTACGACACGTGCTTTCTGTAGGAGAACCATTAAATCCAGAAGTCATTCGTTGGGGTATGAGTGAATTAGGTCATCGTATTCACGATACTTGGTGGATGACAGAAACAGGTGGGCACATGATTTGTAACTATCCAAGCATGGAAATCAAACCAGGTTCCATGGGAAAACCAATTCCAGGTGTATACGCTACTATTGTTGATGATGAAGGAAATGAGCTACCACCATATACGATGGGGAACTTAGCGATTCGAAAAGGATGGCCTGCCATGATGAGAGCCATTTGGAAAAATCCTGAGCGTTATGAACAATATTTCTTAAATGGAGAATGGTATGTTTCAGGAGATTCAGCATATAAAGATGAAGATGGATATTTCTGGTTCCAAGGTCGTGTCGATGATGTAATTATGACAGCTGGCGAGCGAGTTGGACCATTTGAAGTAGAAAGCAAATTGCTAGAACATCCAGATGTTATTGAAGCGGGTGTTATAGGAAAGCCAGATCCAGTTCGCGGTGAAATCATTAAAGCCTTTATAGCACTACGACCTGGAGTTGAACCGACAGAAGAATTAAAAGAAGAAATTCGTCAATTTGTCAAAACTGGTTTAGCTGCACATGCAGCACCGAGGGAAATTGAATTTAAAGATAAACTTCCGAAAACTCGAAGCGGTAAAATCATGCGCCGCGTATTAAAAGCTTGGGAGTTAAATCTTCCAACGGGTGACTTATCGACGATGGAAGATGATTAATTGATTCAATGAATTGCTAGAACACATCATGTGATTTGTTGAGCAAGGTAATATTTATGCATCCACCGAAGGATAATTCATTTATCAATAAATGATTATCCTTCGTTTTTTGTTATATAGAATTTTTCGAAAATATATAAACATACATTTGACTTTATATTTATACAGGTTTATACTATACATTATCTTACAGAAGAGGTGAGAATGATGAAGGTGGCAATCATTGGAGCTACTGGATATGGTGGATTAGAACTGATTCGGTTTTTACATAATCATCCTGAAGTAGAACGGATGGACTTGTTTACTTCTTCTGAAGAAGGAGTTATATTTTCGTCTAAATTTGGTCATTTATTGAATATTCAAGATGTCCCTTTACAAAAAATAGATTATGAGACTTTGATGAAATATGATGTTGTCTTTGCAAGTACACCTAGTGGAGTGACGAGCAAACTTTTACCTCCGCTTGTAGGAAGAGGACCAAAATTAATCGATTTATCTGGAGATTATCGATTAAAAAATCTACAAGACTATGAAAAATGGTATAAGAAAGAACCGGCTCCACCGGAAATTATAGAAAAAAGCGTATATGGTTTAACAGAATGGAATGAAAAGAACATTAAGGAGGCTGCTTTTATAGCAAATCCAGGCTGTTATCCGACTGCGGTACTCTTATCAATCCTTCCGCTAATTAAGAATGGTTTAATTGATCCTTCCTTCTTAGTGATAGACGCAAAAAGTGGAGTATCAGGTGCTGGAAATAAACCAACAAAAATGACGCATTTTAGTGAAACGAATGAAAACTTATCAATTTATAAGATAAATGAACATCAACATATTCCGGAAATAGAGCAAGCCATTGAAATGTTTACGAACGTTAAAGCAACCATTACATTTAATACGCATTTAGTGCCGATGACGAGGGGAATTTTAGCGACTTCCTACGCACCGGTGACAAATGGAGTAACTACAAAAGATTTATCGGAATGTTTACTAGAAACGTATAAAAAACATCCGTTTATTCGTGTGATTACCGATGCCGATACAATTGGAACTAGTCGAGTAAAAGGTTCGAACTATTGCGATGTGTTTGCAAAAGTAGATGAACGGACAAATCGGGCTACCATCATTGGTGTAATTGACAATTTAGTTAAGGGGGCTGCAGGGCAGGCAATTCAAAATATGAATGTTCAAATGAATCTGCCGCAAACGACTGGTTTAAATGTCGTACCATTATTTATTTAATTTTGTGTTTGGGAGAAATGGAGGAGAAAAAATGGAATCTATAGTAGAGATGAAGCTATCAAGTAAAAATATTGTATCACCGAAAGGATTTAAAGCTGCTGGAATCCATTGTGGACTTAAACATAAGAAAAAGGATTTAGCACTTTTATATAGTGAAGTACCAGCGAGTGTTGCAGGCGTATTTACAACAAACAAAGTGCAAGCTGCACCGATTAAAGTAACGAAAGAAGTTGTTTATGAAACGAAAAAAATGCAGGCGGTAATTGTCAACTCTGGTAATGCCAATGCTTGCACAGGAAAACAAGGGTTGCTTGATGCTTATGAAATGCAAAAATTAGCTGCAGAAAAATTAGGTATCGATCCTGAATTAGTGGGAGTTTCTTCTACTGGAGTTATCGGTGAGATGCTGAAGATGGATTGCATCCGTGATGGTGTGAAAAAAATTGAGATAGGAAATACACTGGAAAATGGCATCGATTTTGCACAAGCAATTTTAACGACAGATACGGTCATGAAAAACACGACTTATTCCACAACTATCGATGGAAAAGAAGTCGTAATTTCAGGTACAGCAAAAGGTTCTGGAATGATTGAACCAAATATGGCGACGATGCTTGGATTTATTACAACAGATGCGAATATCGAATCCGATGTATTACAAAAAGCGTTATCAGAAATTACAGATTTAACTTTTAACTGTATTACAGTTGATGGAGATACTTCAACTAACGATATGGTATTGGTGTTGGCGAATGGTTTAGCAGGGAATAACCGATTAACACCGGAACACCCAGACTGGAACAATTTTTATAAAACTTTACAAATGGTTGCAGAAGATTTGGCAAAAGCAATTGCACGAGATGGAGAAGGTGCGACAAAACTGATTGAGGTAGAAGTAGATGGGGCCGTTTCAGATGAAGAAGCACGGAAAATTGCAAAAACGGTTGTAGGCTCTCCATTAGTGAAAACGGCGGTATTTGGTTGTGACGCCAATTGGGGACGCATTATTGCGGCTGTTGGTTATAGTGGAGCAACAGTTGACCCAGACAAAATTATGATAAAAATTGGTGATAAAAAAATGGTGGAAAATGGTGAACCCGTTCCATTTAATGAAGAAGAACTAATAAAAATTTTAAAGGCAAATGAAATAAAAATTTATGTTTCATTAAGTCAAGGAGAAGGACACGGGTTTGCATGGGGGTGCGATTTATCTTATGACTATGTACAAATCAATGCAAGCTACCGTTCGTAAACGAATTGTCATTAAATTAGGTGGAAGTACATTAGAAGGCTTAAATGAGGCCTTCTTTTCCAATTTTAAAACATTACAAGAAGAAGGTTATGATATCATCATTACCCACGGCGGAGGTCCGGCCATTAACCGCGAATTGGAAAAAAGGAAAGTTTCATCGCATAAAATAAATGGTATTCGAGTAACAAATAGAGAGGCAATGGAAGTTGTTCAGTCGACTTTAATTGGCCAAGTGAATCCGAAACTCGTTTACGATTTAAATCGAGCAGGCATTCAAGCAATCGGTATAAACGGATTTGATATGAATCTTCTCCAGTGTGAATTACTAGACTATGAAACTTATGGATATGTGGGAGAAATAAAGCATATAAATACAGATATTATCGATATCCTTACCACAAAGAAAGTGGTGCCGGTCATTAGTTGCATCGGCGTTTCCGAAGAAGGACAAGGATTAAATATTAACGGTGATACAGTAGCTAGCGAAATTGCGTTGGCAGTAGGTGCTGAACGTTTACTGCTTGTTACAGATGTAGCTGGAATTCGCATTGGTGGAAAGTATCAAAAAGAAGTTACACCTGAACTCATTTATCGGTGGATTGAAGAAGGCGAAATTACAGGGGGGATGATACCAAAAGTAGAGGGAGCGATTCGAGTATTAAAAGCAGGCATCCCGAAAGTAGAAATCGTTGATGATACGTTAACAGGGACAACAATAATCAGTAAGGAGTTAGTAAAATGAGTGCACTTTTTAATACTTACGCAAGAAGACCCATTGCTCTTGTTGAGGGGAAAGGGACCATCGTCAAAGATCAAAATGGCAAAGAATATTTAGATTTTACAAGCGGAATTGCTGTATTATCATTGGGTCATGCTCATCCGGAACTTGTCAAAACAATTCAGGAACAAAGCGAGAAAATTTGGCATACTAGCAATTTATATCAAATACCGGGTCAGGAAAAACTAGCGCAATCACTCGTAAAGGATACACACTTTTCATACGCATTTTTCTGTAATAGCGGAGCAGAAGCAAATGAAGCGGCTATTAAGCTCGCACGTAAACATACTGGAAAACACCATATTATTACCTTCCAACAATCATTCCATGGCCGTACATTTGGTTCAATGAGTGCAACAGGACAGGGAAAAATTCATAACGGTTTTGGACCGTTAGTGGACAAATTTACGTATCTACCATTTAACGATGTGGATGCATTAAAGAGTGCAATCGATGATACAGTTGCTGCCATCATGCTTGAAGTCATTCAAGGTGAAGGCGGGGTCAATGCGGTTACCGATGAGTTTGCTGAAGCTATTCAAGAGATTTGTTCAGAGAATGGAATTTTATTAATCATTGATGAAGTTCAAACAGGAATTGGTAGAACAGGTACCCGTTTCGCCTTCGAACAAACTCCTTTAAAACCGGATATTGTGTCAATAGCTAAAGGACTCGGAGGAGGATTTCCAATCGGTGGTATATTAGGAACAAAAGAATTGTTTGATACTTTTAGTCCAGGTACACATGGTACAACTTTTGGAGGAAATCCGTTAGCTGTTGCTGTTGCTCAAAAAGTTATTGACATTGTATTCCAACAAGATTTTTTAGATGAAGTAAAAAAGAAATCAGATTATTTTGTTGAAAAGTTAAAAGCAGCTTTCCATAATGGAGAATTTAAAGTTAAAGGAAGAGGGTTATTGATTGGATTAGAAGGGGAAAATGAAGTGGCGCCAGCTATTAGTAAACTAGAAGAAGCTGGTTTATTAGTTTGCTCGGCTGGTACAAAAGTAATTCGATTATTGCCCCCTCTAACTGTAAGCTATGAAGAAATCGATCAAGCCATCGACATTTTAAAAAAGGTATTCGTATAAAAGAAAGGGGGTGTCTAGAAAGTCATAAACTTTCCAGACACCCTCACTTATTTTTTTATAACACTTGTTCCTGCGATAGTGTTACAATTGGCGTCTTGAAATCATTTCAGACGACGTGTTTATAAATGATGATGTGGGTTGCCATTGTTGTGGAATAACAGTTTTTATTGATGGTTCTGGTCATTTTCTTCTTTTTCAGTTTCATTTTGTTCGTTGTCGTTTGGTTGTTCGTTTTCGTTATGATCGTCCTTAGGATTTTCTTGTAACGGTTCTCCTGCTTGCACGTTGGAAATGGCAGATTCTAATCCCGTAATATCAACTGCGACGACTCCGTATTTTCCTTTTCCAACAGTAATGCTGCGAGTATCACTTTTAACGGAAGCGATTAATTTTTTACCGCCGTCGGAAAGGTCGTAAACACGATAACCGACAACGTCATTGGAAGCGGAAGGTGACCAGGATAAAACATTTCCTTTAATTGTTGCATTTACTGGTTGAGGTGCAACTTGGTCTGCGTCAAAGCTCTTTGCAGATGCAACTTGGATTGATTGTTTTCCTAAGAGTTTATCAGGATTTCCGCCGAGACGGCCTAGTAATTTATCAACAAATTCTTTATTTAATGAAATTCCGCTAGAAGTATAAGTAAATTCAGATGGTGTTGAATCCAAAGCAAGATAAGATTCACCGTTGATGTTAACCGTTCTCGTTTCAGAAGAGATGAAGCTATTATCTACTTTGGATGGAACAAATTTACGAATAAACAAGTCATTTTGTACTAAACCAGCATTACTACATGCGTTTGATGGCGCCATTCCTGAGATGCCACAGAAGGATGCATGTACGACATCTTTCGGTTGTTGGAATCGCTCTTTCGTACCAATGAATTCGGGTTTTACATTGTAAGCCGCATTCATTAAAGTTGCCCATAATAAATTTACACGAGTACTTGGTTGGAAATATATATTGTTAAATTGATATAAAGTTCTCGGTTGGTCATAACCTAACCAAACCCCTAAAGAAATATTTGGATTGTATCCAACGAACCATACGTCTTTGTATTCTTGAGTTGTACCTGTTTTTGCTGCAAAGTCAGATGAGAATTTTAATGTACTGCGTGCTCTAGTACCAGTACCATATTCCAATACATCTCTCATCATATCAGTAATGATGTATGATGCTTCAGGGGAAAACACTTGAACTGGCTCTGGAGTGTGATTGTAAATAATATTGCCGTCTACATCTTCTATCCGATCAATCATATAAGCGTCAATAAATTTCCCACCATTTGCAAATGTGGCAAAAGCGTTTGTGTTTTCTTCCACTGTTGTTCCGTATTCTAATGCTCCGATAGAAGTAGCTAGATTAACAAAATCCCCTTCAGTTAATTTTGAGAATCCCATTTTCTTTAATAGCTCAGCAGGTCTTCTGTCGATAATTTGGTCGTATAAACGGATTGCTGTTAAGTTTTGCGAGTGAGCTAATGCTACCCTAGCCGGTATGATTCCCCGCTCTTCGTTTTGGATATAGTTAGTTGGAGCCCAGCCTTTATACTTGAATTTGACGTCAACAACAGGACTTCCTGCGCCAATCACACCATATTCGATCGCTGGACCATAAACAAGTAGCGGTTTCATCGTTGAACCATTCGGACGATATGCTTGAGTTGCATGGTTTAACTCGGTAATTTCAAAGTCTCTTCCTCCAACAAAGCTCAATATTTTTCCTGTCTTATTTTCGATTAGTATACTGCCTACTTGCACAGGAAGAGGGACTTCAACTTCTTGTTTTGTTTCTGGATCAATTTCTGTTTTCGTAAAAGTATGACCATAATATTGGAATTCCTTTGCTGCATTGTTCATTGCATCATATAAGTCTTTATCGATTGTCGTATATATGCGGTAGCCGCCTGAACGTATATCTCTGTCCGCAAGTATTATATATTTTTCGTAAAGATTTTCCTCTTCATCAAGACGTTTAGGATCGATGCCGTCTTTTTCAGCTAATACTCTTGCCATAATTTCTTTTGCTCGGCGTTCGATTTCAAAAGTTAGATATGGGTAATTTAACGTTTGTGATTCTGGTTCTTTGAAATCTTTTGTAATGTCATAGTTGAGAGCTTCTTGATATTCCTCTTCTGAAATATAGCCAACTTCTTTCATTCGATATAAGACGGTTTTCATTCGTTCGATTCCAGGTTGTAAACCTTCTGGACTTTTTAGTTGTCCTTTTTGCGTATAAGGAGTATGAGCAAAAGGTGCTTGTGGAATTCCGGCAATGTATGCAGCTTGCGGTAAATTTAAATCCTTTGCACTTACACCAAAAATTCCTTTCGCCGCTGTTTCCACTCCTGCAATATTCCGGCCAGAAGCATTTCTGCCATATGGAATAATGTTTAAATACGCCTCTAAAATTTCATCTTTTGTCATAAAATGTTCAAGACGGAATGCAAGCAACAATTCTCTCGCTTTTCGTTCGTATGACACTTCATTCGTTAATATTTGGTTCTTAATAAGTTGCTGCGTTAAAGTAGAACCACCAGTTTGGGTTGAAGCATTTGTAAAGTCTTGAATTAATCCTCGAAGTACCGCTTTTGGCACGATTCCATTGTGCTCATAAAAGTATTCGTCTTCCGTTGCAAGGACTGCCTGCACTAAAAGGGGTGATACTTGATCAAGCGTTGTTTCTTGTCGATCTAAATCTGTGCGAACTTTGCCTATATAAATATTTCCGGCAAAATACATTTCACTAGTTTCTTCATAGTTATAAATTTGTTTTCGCATTTCTTCCTTCGTGTGCAGAGGCTCGTCTTTTACTAATGATGCAAAATAGCCTACTCCAATGGAAAATACAAATACAAAGCCGGTTAAAAAAAGTATCAAAAAGACGAGTCCTAGATTCCAAAGCACACTTAATGTAATGCGCAACTTGCTTGTATCTTTAGATGTAGCTATCGTTTCAATTTTTTCGTTTATTTGTATTAGTTTATTGATAAATTGTTGAAGCCACTCTCTCACTCAATCCCCTCCTAAAATCTTGTATATTATAGCACAATTCTATATAATCGGAGTATAGTTGTTGACAATGAAAATTTTACGAGTACAATATGACTTATAGTTTTTTATGATTTACATATATTTTCAAGCGTTGAAGAGATTGAAGTAGTGTTTTCATTCACTGTATTAGAGAGCTAGCGGTTGGTGCAAGCTAGTCATAATGAAGACATGAATTACGTTCTTGGAGCTTGAACGTTTTCCGCGATAAGGATGAATGAGTGGGAGATAGTTTCTCCAAGCTGGGTGGTACCACGTGAATAGCGTCCCTGCATGCATGATTGCATGCAGTTTTTTTATTGCAAAATTTCTTTGACCTAGCTTTGGTGAAATATGTATTGAACAAACTATATCCCTTTTCATTAATAAATACAAAATAGGAGGAATCAAGTATGACAAATGCGTTATTAGAAGATTTAAAATGGCGTGGTTTAATATATCAGCAAACTGATGAAGAAGGATTAGAAAAACTATTAAGTGGAGAAAAAATATCATTATATGTAGGGGTGGACCCAACAGCTGATTCCATGCACATTGGCCATATTGTGCCACTACTGACACTGCGTCGTTTCCAACAAGCAGGTCACAAACCTGTATTACTTGTTGGTGGGGCAACAGGAATGATTGGTGATCCATCTGGAAGATCTACAGAACGCCAACTTCTTACAAAAGAACAAATAGAAAAAAATGTTAATGGACTAAAAAAACAAATGGAGCGCATTTTTGAATTCGGTGATAGTGAAAACAGTGCTATTTTAGTGAATAACTATGAATGGATTAGCCAAATGAATGTCATCGATTTCTTGCGTGATTACGGAAAGCTTATTAATGTTAATTACATGCTTGCAAAAGATACCATTGCCTCTCGTCTTGAATCAGGTATTTCATTTACTGAATTCTCTTACACTTTATTGCAAGGTATTGATTTTAATTATTTATATGATCATTACAATGTGCGATTACAAGTTGGGGGTTCAGACCAATGGGGCAACATTACAACAGGTCTTGAAATCATCCGCAAAACACATAATGAAGAGGCTAAGGCTTACGGTATTACAATGCCGCTTGTTACAAAAGCGGATGGCACAAAATTTGGTAAAACGGCAAGCGGTGCAGTTTGGTTAGATCCTGAGAAAACTAGTCCATATGAATTTTATCAATTCTGGATTAATACAGCTGATGCGGATGTTGTTAAATATTTAAAAATCTTTACGTTCTTAAGCAAAGAGGAAATTGAAGCTCTTGCTGTATCTGTGGAAGAAGAACCACATTTACGCAAAGCGCAAAAGGTATTAGCAGAAGAAATGACAAAACTAATTCACGGCGAAGAAGCGCTCGAAACAGCAAAACGCATTACAGATGCACTATTCTCAGGGGATTTAAAATCACTATCTGCCAGCGAAATGAGAGATGCATTTAAAGATGTACCTACTGCAGAAATCGCGAAAGAAGACAAAAATATTGTAGATTTACTAGTAGAAGCAAATATTTCGCCATCAAAACGTCAAGCGAGAGAAGACGTAGCGAATGGAGCCATTTCTATTAATGGAGACAAAGTAACTGATGTAAATTACATTGTTGGTAGCAAAGAGCGTTTAGATGATGAATTTACAATTATCCGACGTGGTAAAAAGAAATATCATATGGTTAAATACGTTTAATATTTGATAGAAATAAACGAGTAGGCTTGATTGACAAATGATGTCAATCAAGCCTTAATTTTTGTCCTTGTGAAAAAAATTCCACCCAATTAGATAGTAGATATAATGGGGTTTTGAAATTTTCTTTCATTAAGACTTACTTATTAATACCAAAATAGTAATAATGCACTTAATTCTACATAATATTTTATTGACATGTTACGAAACAATTAAACCAAAAAGATTAAAAATTGTAAATAAATGTAATTTTGTTATTTAACAATATTCACTTTAATAATGATGGTAATTGGAATTTACAATAAAAAATTGAATGGATGTGAACTAAATAATAGGACGAAAACATGATTTTCAATCGTGTTTGGCACTTATAGAATTTGCATGCTCGTAACTTAACTGAGCAATGAATAATTCGTATTGTTTATTGTATTTGAAGGAGGTGATTCAGAATTAATAGCGTTTTTCGGGAAGAAATAAAGTTTGTCATTACTAGGGATGTATATTACCAATTGCGTCATCAACTATCTCAAGTTTTGCATCGTGATTTTCATAGTAATCATAGCCTATATCGATTTCGAAAGGGAGATGGTTATACCATTCGATCCCTTTATTTTGATACATTAGAAGATCGAGATTATTGGGAAAAAATAGATGGAGTTGAAATTAGGAGAAAGTGCCGTTTGCGGACATATATGAATAATCCTAGTTTTTGCGTACTAGAATTAAAGAAAAAACAAGGACAATATCAACAGAAAACATCTTATCGATTGACACGAGCACAAGGAGAGCGATTAATACAAGGAGATTATTCATTATTGCTGGAGTTAAATCATCCATTTTTATTGGAATGTTATCAAATGATGACTCAGCACGTTTATCGACCGAAATCTGTTGTTACTTATGAGCGGGAAGCGTTCGTTGCAAAAGAAAACAAAATTCGAGTGACTTTTGATCAAATGATTCGAGGTACTGAAAGTAATTTTGACATATTTTCAGATCAATTAACAGAAATCCCATTTTTCGATCCTTATTATGTAGTATTGGAAGTAAAATATAGAGGTTTTCTTTTGCAATACATTAAGGATTTGTTAGTTGGGTTAGAAAAACAACAATTATCTGTAAGTAAATATTGTTTTAGTCGAAAAGTGAGCAAACATTTTTTATTTTAGGAGGAATATGTTTGCAAGATATTTTGTTTCAATTAACTGAGCAATCACCTGAGATTACATTAGAAAGCTTATTAACAAATTTTATCGTAGCAACAGTGCTTGCCATTGGTATATTTATTTCCTATTGGTACACCCATATTGGGACAGCATATAGTAGAAAATTTAATGTTTCATTACTTACCATTACAATTTTAACAGCTACGGTTATGACGGTGATTGGCAATAATTTAGCTTTATCATTGGGAATGGTTGGAGCGCTGTCGATTGTACGTTTTCGTACAGCAATTAAAGATTCACGGGATACAACCTATATATTTTGGGCTATAGTTGTAGGGATTGCTTGTGGGGCAGGAGATTACTTAGTTGCAACTGTAGGGAGTATTGTCGTTTTTATCATTTTATTATTCTTTGGACGTGTATCAAATAATAATCGGATATTATTAATCATTAAAGCGAGTCGAGCAAGTCAAACTGATGTTGAAGGTGCTGTATTTAAACAATTCAATAAGAAGGCATTTTTAAGAGTGAAAAATACGACGGTTGATCATATTGAATGGATATATGAATTATCACGAAAAGCACTTCAACAAGAGAAAAAGAAAGAACATTCTATTACTGATATTCTATATCAAATAAGAGGAGTTGATTATGTAAATATTGTAACACAAAGTGATGAAATCAGTGGTTAACATATGAAAAGCAAAGTGTTGTTTACCTTAATGATTGTAGGGATTGCATTTTTTGTTTTTGTGGTAGCCCAATTAGATCAATGGGATTTTCATAAGCGATATCATCAACATAAAGAAATTGATACAAATACTATAACCCCAATCGAATTTTCCAACATAAAAACCCATTTACCTGTCATTAGGATTGAAACGAAAGGTCAACGTATTCCTGGTGCCCCAATCATGATTGATCGTAATAATTATTATTATGAGTTGTCAGAAAATGGAGAAGCTGAAATTGAGACAACGATTACACTGTATGAAGCTCATGCAGAACCAATTAAATTCACGGGAATGATTCATTATCGAGGACATTCCTCCCGATTTTTCAACAAAAAATCTTATGACGTTGCAATCGTTGATCAAAATAAGAATAAATTGGATATCTCCTTATTAGGCATGGAGGCAGATAATAATTGGGTATTGCATGGACCTTATTTAGATCGTAGTCTAATTCGAAATTATGTAGCAATGAATTTAGCAGGAGAAATGATGCCTTATGCCCCTGATGTACGATTTGTAGAATTGTTTGTAGACGATCGATATGAAGGACTTTATGTATTAATGGAAAAAGTGTCAAAAGGCGAGGGGCGAGTACCAATTGCAACGCCTGAAAGAAATAGTCATCAAACTGGCTATATTGTAAATGTAGATCGAATTAAAAAAATGGATGTAATTTTGAATGATTTTTTGATGGATACTTATAAGGTTTATCCTTCAGGTGTAGAGTTGATTTATCCTAATGAAGCACAGTATTCAGAAGCGAGATATCAATTTGTGAATCAAGATTTTTCATATATTGCCCATTGTATCTATCAAATACCATTTGCACATGGAGAGAAAGAATATAGAAAATTGATAAATGTTCAAGCGTTTTACGACTATTTTATTATTAATGAACTGTTTCGCAATGTCGATGCAGGCCTTTATTCCACTTATTTTTATCGTGAATTAGGAGGAAAATTAACACCGGTAGTCTGGGATTTTAACAATGCATTAGATAATTATCAATCGATTCCTTTTGACGAAACCGACTTTTCGTTAACACATAGTATGTTTTATGAGCAGTTGTTAAAAGATGAAGACTTTGTTGATGGGTTAATTAGAAGATATCGCTATTTACGCCAGACAACGTTAAGTACAGAGCGCATCCATCGATACATTGTCGAAACGGTTGAATTTTTAGGAGACGCAATTGAGCGAAACAATTATCGATGGAGTGAGATGTATGATTTAAACCGCTATGATCGTTTTAATTATCTATCACCAGCTGAAAGGAACGTTATGAGCCATTCTGAAGCTATTGAACAAATGAAAGATTATATAGAAGAACGTGGAGAATGGCTTGATGAAAATATAGAAGTACTCTATCAATATAGTCATCCATCTCGCCATGGACATGAATCAATTAAATAAATGAAGTTTTGAATGATAGGGAGAATCAAGAAAAAGATTTTATGAAACGCTATTTATTGATAGTAGTTTTATTAATAGTTATGGTGCTGGTGGGTTACTATTTTTACTATATGAAGGGTTTTTATGTGGATATAAGAAAAGAAACAACCATTACTACTCCATTTTATATTGATAATAAAACAATCTATCAGAAACGAGCGGATGGAAATCAAGAATTTGTGATTAGAGGGGTAGAAATGGATAGCTCATACGGACCGAAACGAGCCACTGATTTTGCGATTGATGAAGAAACTTATTTACGCTGGTTTGAACAAATACAACAAATGGGTGCTAATACGATACGAGTATCAACGATATTAGATGATAACTTTTACAAAGCTTTTTATGAATACAATAAAGACCGTAAGCAGCCTTTATTTCTACTTCAAGGTATACGAGTAGCGACAGACGAGTTTAAAACAAAACGAAATAAAGATTATTTTGATTTTTATCAAACACTTTTAAAAGATGGTAGAGATGTAATTGATATTATCCATGGTAAAAAAGTTATTCTCACCAATAAACATAAGGGAAGTGGCTTTTATTTTTATGATATATCTCCTTGGGTTGTTGGAATTTTAATTGGGGATGAATGGGATCAAGATACAATTTCTTATTTGAATCATACATTAGATAAAGAACCGGCATTTATTGGTGAATATGTGACAACAACTGAACAATCAACCAATTTTGAAATCATGATGGCTAAAGTCATTGAAAATATTGTGAGATATGAATCCAAAAAATATCATTCGCAACGCCCAATTTCCGTAAATAGCACGTTTTTAATGGATCCTTTTCAATATCAAGAACATTATGCAGTGCAAATTGAAAAAAAGAATGCATTTAATATTGACCGGATTAAACCGACCGCTCAAATGAAAGCGGGGTTATTTGCCAGCTATGCTTACGAAGATTTTGATTTTTCCTTGCTTCCATTAATTGACTCTAGTGAATTGAAATCTTTTTCTGATGTAAAGAATTATTTTGAATTATTGAATCGAGTTCATGAAGTACCTGTAATCATTAGCAGCATTGGCTATCCAAGTGACAGTTATTTTCATAATACTAAGAAGCAAGAACATGAAATTGTAGAAAAACTGAAGATGTTTGATAGTCTTGGTTACAATGGCAATGTAATTCGTTCTTGGCAAGATGTATGGGATCGCAGAGCTTTTGAGACTTCTTATGCGGTGGATCTTCAACAAATAAACGAATGGCATGATCCACTAACATCCACTCAACATTTTGGTCTGATAGGTTTTAAACCATATCGCGGTGAAGTATTGATGCAGGTAGATGGAAATGACGATGATTGGCAAGATGTTGTTGAGAGTTTTCAAAATGAAACGACGAAAGTATTGATGACAAGAGATCATGCTTTTTTGTATTTTTGGTTGGAAGATCCCGCAATCACGAATGATCAACCTTTTTATATAGGTCTTGATTTACATCCGGAATTAGGGAGTAAAACACCTTTATTATTCGATATTACTTTTGATAGAAACATAGATTTTCTTATTGTAGTGAATCCTTTAGCTGGAGCAAGAGTATATGTACATGAGCGCTATCAAGGTGTGAGACAAAACTTTTTAGAACTCACCAATGGTCGTAATCCTTATTTCTATTATCCGGATAAAGATTCGAATAATTTTGAAATCGTGAAATATTTAAAGAGAAATAAGAAAATATTGACAGAAGAGGAGCTGTTATTAAAACAACGCAGAATTTACCACTATTATTTTAAAGATATGGAACTATTGAAATTGTTTAATGGGCAACAAACTGAACAATCGGATTTGGCAGTTGGAGATGGACGAATTGAAATTCGAATACCTTATCAGTTGCTTAATATTTACGATCCTTTAAAATTTACGATTCATGATGATTATTATCAACATTATGGAGTAGAACCTCTTCAAATAGATAGGTTATATCTTGCTATTGGGAATGGAAAGTTCACTAACCCTAAAAGTACGGAAATTTATGTAGAGCCGC
This sequence comes from Ureibacillus sp. FSL K6-0786, assembly GCF_037965165.1. Taxonomy (GTDB): domain Bacteria; phylum Bacillota; class Bacilli; order Bacillales_A; family Planococcaceae; genus Ureibacillus; species Ureibacillus thermosphaericus. Next base: position 2,510,834 of record NZ_CP150191.1, read on the forward strand.
TTAAGCAGTTAGATCGTGTGAAGGAATATATAAAACCATCTTATTATGCTGTACAAAACTATTGGAAAGGAGAGGATTAATCTGTTTTTTGCTGTCGTTTATTTTTACTTTGCCATTTGTTTTTCAATCCTCTTCTTTACGATTGGTTTTATATTATATCAAAAATACGACATGCGGCGGCAAAATAAGCTGAAACAACAATTTATCATAATGATTTCTGAAAAACAAAATCTATTATTGGAAGAACAATATTTTGATCGACAACATATAGAAGTATTGAAAAATCAGTTAGTAAATCTAAATAAATTAATTTCCTTTGAAAAAGCTTTAGCCCATTTTGAAGAAAATGAGCAATTACCTATTTATTTATCCCAATTGGAACCCGTAATAAAATCTCTAGTAATTGAATATCAGCAGAAAGATCAAATGGAGCAAGCGTATTTAGCTAAGTTTATTGCTACGTATGCTGCTAAAGGAAAATGGCATCACCCATTTATTTATAAAACGCTAGTTGCTTATTTAGAAAATGCAACAATTTATTTGCGAGAGAATATTCTTTTGGCGACTTATCAACAACCAGATTCAAAATGGATTATTAGTGTATTTCGCTATTTAACAGACAATCAATTGTTTCATCATCCAAAACTTATTCAGGACGGACTGCTCAACTATCCGTACGATTACGACTCATTGATTGATGAATTGTGGGAGAAACGGGATACTTTTCATCAACCGATTGTGTTAGGATTAATAGGCTATATCACATATAAAAGCGACCGTTATAAGGAAGTATTTTATCAATTATTACAAGAGAATCAATTAGATCTTGAAGAAAAAATTCGATTGATCCGATATTTTAGAAGACATTATTACGAAAAAGCGGAATCTCTACTTCTTGATTTAGCGAATGACAAGCAAGATGAAATTCGAATTGTAGCTGTCAATGCTTTAAGTAAGTATCATTCTGAACGGGTAATTTCTACATTAAAAAGAGCACTTACTGATTCCAACTTTTATGTGCGACGCAATGCCAGCCAATCTTTATTAGAAATGGGTGTATCAGAGAGTGAGTTGTTAGATGTTTTGCATGGCCATGATCGCTATGCTAAAGAAATGCTTCGGTACCATCTACAGTTAGAAGGGCGGATTTTTAAGTGAATTTATTCATTGAACGTTTTATGGACGTTGTAGCCCTGATATTTATTAGTTATATGTTGTTATATACGACTTTTTTATTTTTATATGTTTTAATTGGAGCAGTGCGTCTTTATGAAAAAAATAGAATGTTAAAGCTAAAAAACGAAATAAAGCATGAGTATTACATGCCTATATCAATTATAATGGCAGCTTATAATGAAGAAGTAACGATTGTTGATAGTGTAAAAAATCTGCTCAACTTAGACTATAAGTTATTTGAAATTATCATTATTGATGATGGTTCAACAGATAAGACGGTTGAAAAGTTGTTAGAAGCTTTTCCTTTTGTTCAAATAAATAGACCTATTCATCGAAAAATCATGTGTAAGGATGCTTTAGTCATTTATGAAACTACCATTAAAAACATCAAGATTACACTGATTCAAAAAGAGAACGGTGGTAAAGGAGATGCGTTAAATCTTGGCATAAATGCTTCAAGCTATCCGTATTTTGTCACAATTGACGCGGATTCTTTGCTCCAACGAAACTCATTAGAAAAAATTATTCAACCAGTGTTAGCTGATGAACGAGTAATTGCTGTTGGTGGAATGGTTCGGGTTGCCCAATGTGTAGAAATGGTTAACGGTGAAGTGATGGATTATAGAATTCCTCGGAATCTAGTAGTAGGAATGCAAGTGATGGAATATGATCGCTCATTTTTAGCCTCTCGCATTTTCCTCGATCAATTTAGTGGAAATCTAATCATTTCAGGAGCATTTGGTTTATTTAAGAAGGATGTCGTCATCGCTGCAGGAGGCTATCATACAAATATTATTGGGGAAGATATGGAATTAGTAATGCGTTTGCATACGTTTATGCTAAATAATCAACGAAATTATAGAGTTGCATATTGTCCGGAAGCAATTTGCTGGAGCCAAATGCCTGAAAATATTCGAGATGTGATAAAACAAAGAAGGCGTTGGCATATTGGATTGTTTCAATCGCTTTTAAGCTATCCAATCATGTTTACTCGTTTTCCCCACAAAGCAGTTAGTTTCTTTTCTTACTTATACTATTGGCTTTTTGAATTATTAGGACCATTTATTGAGGTATTTGGTTTAGCTACAATATTACTTGCTCTATCATTCGATTTATTGAATGTTCCATTTATGATTAATTTATTTTTAATTTATACATGTTATGGAATCTTATTGTCTCTTACAGCATTTTTCCAGCGAGTATATACTCAAGGATTAAAACTGCATGGGTCAGATGTGATGATTGCATTACTAATGGTCATGATTGAAATTGCTATATTCCGTTATTTTTTATCGCTGATTAGAGTTTCGGCGTTTATAGGATATAGAAAAAAACGTTGCCAATGGGGGAAAATTACCCGCAAGAAACATAATAGCAAAACGATTGAATATACTTAATGCCTTGATATTAACAGATTTGTTTGTTTCACTATTAATTGAAATAAAGTTTTCCATATGCTTAAAAAAAGCCCTGGAAACTTGATAACAAAGTTTCCAGGGCTTTTTGTAATAAAGCAATAAATCAGCGAGAATAGAACTCAACGATTAGAGATTCGTTAATTTCAGATGGTAATTCAGAACGTTCAGGATAACGAACGTAAGTACCTTCTTTTTTCTCTGCATCGAAAGTTAAGTATTCTGGAACAAAGTTGTTTGCTTCAATTGCTTCGTTTACAACTTGTAAGTTTTTAGATTTTTCACGTAAAGAAATTACTTGACCAGGTTTTACGCTGTATGAAGGAATATCAACACGTTGTCCATCAACAGTAACGTGGCCATGGTTTACTAATTGACGAGCTGCACGACGAGTGCGAGCAAGACCTAAACGATATACTAAGTTATCTAAGCGAGATTCAAGAAGGATCATGAAGTTTTCACCATGAACACCTTTCATTTTACCCGCTTTAACGAATAGGTTTTTGAATTGACGTTCGTTCATACCATACATATGACGAAGTTTTTGTTTTTCTTGAAGCTGTAAACCATATTCTGTTAATTTTTTACGTTGAGTAGGTCCGTGTTGACCTGGTGCGTAAGGACGTCTTTCTAATTCCTTACCAGTGCCGCTTAGTGAAATACCAAGGCGACGAGAGATTTTCCATGATGGTCCTGTATAACGAGACATCTTGTCTCCTCCTTTTGGTTTTTTTGTTGTAAAACAAAACCAGTTGTATCCGAACTTATGTGTATTTTATTTTCATGTATTTTCGCCCTAGCAGCCGTTAGGGTTACTCAATACACCTTCTAATAATCAGTGACTATTAGAGGAATAAAATACATTCACAAGTTTATACAACTGCTGCATTTATTTTACACGAAGGTAATTTTATAATTTTTTAGAACTTCAGTCAAGGGAAAATAATTGAATTGATAATGTTTAGAGATATTTCAACTGTTTTTTTCATAACATTAATCAATGATACAGAAAAGAGAAAATTTTATTTTACAATATGTCTTTAAAGCTAAAATATAAGTAGGAAATTAGTTTTAAAAAATGGTATAATTAATAGTATGTTGTTATCTTGTTAGTCAAGAAAAGGTGATTTCATGTCAGAAGATCGGCTGAAATTAATGGAATTTAAGTCGGAATTATTGAACCTTTCATTTAGCTCCATCGATGATGAGCGTGATTTGAAAGAATTTATCAATATGCTTAAAAAGTGTTTGGTACAACATTTTAATATAAAGAAATGCGATATTCTCTTCGTTGAAAATGATACGTTAAAGCAGTATAAAAGCGCAATTTCCATATTAGAACAGAGAGAGATACCGCAAATGGTCGAAGCTAGGGCTTCCATACCACAATCTTTAAAGGAGCTTTTTGACTATCGTGATTTCACTGATATGGTGTTACTCAGAGAAGGAGAAAGAGTATTCGGATTATTATTATGTCAATCGAGTCCTACTTGGAAAAAGTTTTCTGAATCAGAAGTTTTTTGTGAATTCGTCGATAACATCTCAAAATTTCTTCGAGCATTCATTCATAATTTAGAAGTACGCACGAACGAAAAGAAATTTAAAAAATTATATAGTATGACGGATTTATTTCACTCTACGATGGATATCGACATCATATTAGAAAACGTGATTACCACAATCCAAGAAAACTATTCAGAATTTGAAGTAGAATTAATATTGTCGAATGATCAAGAACAGAAGACTTCCCTTAAAATTAAACAGTTTGACTATTTAAAAGAGCGCGCTGCAACAGTTGAAGCATTTGTATCGGGGAAAATTACGATTGAAAAATCAGAGGAATTAAACAGTTGTATTTTAAACGCACCGATAAAAGGGAGACAAGCAATTTACGGTATTTTTCAAGTGAAAGCACCAATCCAATATGTATTCTCACAAAAGGAAAAGGAATACATTGCAATGCTTACACATACGGCGGGCAATGCATTAGAAAACGCAAAATTATATCATCAATCTCATCGTTTAATCGGTGATTTGCAACTAATTAATGAAACCAGTCATCGATTGAATTCAGAGCTAGATATAGTTGAAATGCTTACGTTTTTAAAGAAGCAGTTAATGAAATCTTTCCAACCTAACGAGTTATGTTTTGTGTTTGCGGAGAAGGAATGTTTTCAATTAGCAAATGCTTCTACCAGTTTATTTAAATCGGTTGAGGGCATTTTTTACATTGATTTTGTCGCAAAGCATTTTGAAAAATCGAAGGACTCTTTATTCATCGCAGATTTTAGCCGACTCATTTCAAGCGATGTGAAATTCAAGTCGATGATGGCCATACCGATGATTGCTGGACAAAAAATTATCGGCTTTAGCATTGTTTTACATGAAGACGCTTACTTTTTCTCTTTTGATAGCTTTAAATTAATGCAATCGCTGATCCATCACTCATCTTTAGCGATATCGAATAATATTCTGAGACATAAATTGCAAGAAATGGTCGATCATGATCATTTAACGAAGCTTTATGCTAGAAGTTATCTTGATAAATTTGTGAATCAATCATTAACAAACGATGAAAGCGGTATGTTTTTATTGCTTGATATTGATGACTTTAAACAAATTAATGACTCATTCGGTCATCAAGTTGGCGATCAAGTATTAATTCAAATTGGAGAAAAGTTAATTGAGGAAGTTGGAAAAAAAGGAATTTGTGCTCGATGGGGCGGTGAAGAATTAAGCATTTATGTGCCAAATATATCTAAATCGGAAGCATATCATCTATCTAAAAAAATCGTGTCGCAAATTCCAAAAATAACTGTTCCTAAAGTGACCGTTTCAGCGGGATTAATAACTTGGCATAAACAAAATCGACCTGAATATCAGCAATTATTTTTACAGGCAGATAAAGCTTTATATGTTGCAAAAAATAGCGGAAAAAATAAGGTTTGTATTTATGAGGATGTAAGGGCTTTGAGGCCATAAAAAATTACTACGTTCGTAAAAGTTACGAAAACGTAGTAATTTTTTTATAAATATTGGATTAATGTTTGGACAAATTTTTCTAATCCCAGCTTGTCATCGTTTGTAAAGCGATTTTTCAGTGGACTATCAATATCAAGGACGCCGATGATTTCATCGTTTTTTATTAGAGGAATGACAATTTCTGAATTACTTCGAGCATCGCATGCAATATGACCAGGGAATTGGTGAACGTCTTCTACGACGATCGTTTCTCTTTTCTGTACAGCGGTACCACATACGCCACGTCCTACTGGGATTCGTACACAAGCAGGTAATCCTTGAAATGGTCCGAGGACAAGTTCATCATTTTTCATTAAGTAAAATCCAACCCAGTTGATGTCTGTTAAAAATTGATTTAACAATGCACTAGCGTTGCTTAAATTTGCAACGATATCATCTTCTCCTTCGAGTAAAGCGGAGAGTTGCTTGGATAACATGTCATATTGCTCTTCGAGATTACCTTTATATTCAGTTTTCGTAAACATAGTACCTCCTATTTGTGGAAAATTTTTTCATAATGTTGATGCAAATCATTGATTGAGTGAGCATCAGATCCAAACACAAGTGGCAGATGTATCGATTTAGCATACTCAATCATTGGGAATGGCGGGTAAGGCTCTAAACAATATTTTTTGCTTAACCCTGCGCTATTTACATCCAGTTCGTATCCAAATGCCTTCATTTTATTTAATACTTCTTTAATGCGCTGTTCATCATTTACATGAACTTTATGGGCATGTTGGAATTTATGGACTAGGGTAGGATGGCCGATGCGACGAGGTTTATGTACACCAAGGTCCACTTCAATTGATTGAATAACAGTATCATAATACAATTCATAAATCGCTTCAACACTTCCAACTTTTTCTACAAATTTCATAAATTCTTGTTCTGAATAATCGATGCAAACATATTCATCTTTCCATTTTAAAAAATGAACGGACAGGATGGCATCATCAAGAAAAGGACCAACACTATTTAATAAGTTTTTCGTTTCGTTTTCATAACCAACAATATAATCCACTTCTAAACCTATATGAATGGTGATATCTTTTTCATATTGTTGTTTTAATTTGTGCAATGTTTCTATATAAGTTGGCAATAAATCCGGTTTCATTCCGCTATCCTTTTCGGGTGTGGGATCAACAAAATTTGCTGGTAGAGGTGCATGTTCAGTAAACGTAATATCTGTAAATTGATGTTGAATTGCTTTTTCTATATATCCTTCCAGCGAATCAGCTGTTCCATGGGGACAAAAGGGAGTATGAATGTGCCCATCTTTTTTCAATTTTTTTCAACTCCTTTTAAATAGAATTATATTACTTTCATGAAATACTTTATTTTTTAAAACAAAAGTTCAAAAACATGGTATATTATATAACATATAGCCAATTTGCGTGAGTGTGGAATAGGAGGCTTACGATGAAGTATATCATCATTGTCATCATCGTACTATTAGCATTATTAACGTTCGGGCTAATCATCCGGAAAAAACATAATGCTGTAATAGAGCGACTGGAAAAAAAGAAATTACAAATTCAACATTATCCTATATTTGAAGAATTAACAAAGGTAAAAAATTTAAATATGAACGGTCAGACGGAAGAATTATTCGAACGTTGGCGAAATAAATGGACTGAAGTGGTAGATGTTGACATCATCAAAATTGATTCCATGTTGTTCGATGCTGAAGAATATATTGACCGGTTTAAATTTAAAAAAGCTTCGATGATTGAAAAAGATATAGAAGATTATATTGATAAATGTGATCAAATCAAAAATGAGATCTTATCTGAATTAGAAGAATTAATTGGCAGTGAAGAAAAGAATCGCATTGAAATAGAACAATTGAAGGAACTTTATCGTTCAGCTCGCAAAACTCTTCTAGCTCATCAATATTCCTTTGGTCCTGCGATTGAGAATTTGGAAAAAATGCTAGAAGAATTCCCTCAAAAGCTTGATGAATATGAAAAAATGACAGAAGAGGGAAATTATTTAAATGCTAGAGAAATTGTTCTTTTACTCAATGAAAAGTCGAAAAATATGTATGAATTGATTAGTGAAATCCCGTCATTATTAACAGAAATTCAAACTAAAATACCAGCATCAATCCATGAATTGAGAACCGGTCATCGAGAAATGGAAGAGCAATCATATTACTTACAGCATTTAGAATTAACAAAGAACCTTGACCGTATTGAACAAGAATTAAAGAAATTAGAAGAGGAATTAGCGAATTTAAATATTTCTTATGTGTCGACAAGAATCCAAGAAATCAATGATGAAATCGACAATTTTTACGATTTACTTGAAAAAGAAGTTTATGCAAAAAACTATGTCGATAAAAATTGCGATAGTACATACAAAACTTTAAATGAAGTTTTGAAAGCTACAAAAGAAGTAAGTACAGAAGCAGAATATGTGCAAAATAGCTATCGTTTGCCGGAAGAAGAGGCTGAAATTCCAAAACTCGGATTAAAACAATTGGAAGTGATACAAAAAAGATTTGAAGTATTGTTATCCCGTGTAAGAGAAGAAAAATCCGCATACTCAAGTTTGCAAGAAGAATTAATCGAAATTCGTAATGAAATTGAGCAAATTCAAGCGGTGCAAGATCAGTTTTCAAACCGGTTAAAGAATTTGCGAATTGATGAAAATAAAGCTCGAGCAAAACTTCAGTCTTTAAAGAAAATCCTGCAAGAAACAGACCGGATGTTACATAGAGCAAACATTCCGGGTATACCAGAAGAAATGGATGCTCGCTTAGAAGAAGCAGAAGAGCAATTATTTATTGTAATGCAAAGCCTCCAAGAAGTTCCGTTGAACATGAATTTGGTAAATAGCAATTTAGATCAAGCGGAAAAATGTATTCAAGATGTGCAAAAACATGCTAAAGAGATGATCGAAAATGTGATGTTAATAGAGCGTATCATTCAATATGGAAACCGATATCGTTCAAATCCAAGGGTCCATGAATTGTTGCTTCAAGCGGAAGAATCGTTCCACAATTTCCGCTATGTAAAAGCTTTGGAAGAAGCTGCAGAAGCTGTGGAACTGGCGGAACAAGGAGCAATTCAACGCATTCAAGAACTCGTTCAAGAAGAAATGTTCGAAAAAACGAAACATTAGTTTATGCACGGTAAGGTTATTCACGATATAATATTAATAACAAATTGCATTATCGGAAATTGATATTGCAATTTGCTGTTATCCATTCATTTGAAAGATTTTGGATGATCTTTTGATGCTAATAGTACACAATGAGAAGGTTGGTTGTCCGGAAAGTGTTCACTTTCTGAACAACCCTTTTCTTTTGAAATTGTCATAAAAATTATAAATAGAAGGTTGGTATTCATGATCTATTTTGACAATAGTGCTACAACGAAACCACATGATGAAGTATTACATACATTTCTTGAAGTAAATAAAAACTATTTTGCGAATCCTGCTTCAATTCATGCCTTTGGTGTGGAAGTAAATGAATTATTAGAAGCAGCAAGAAATCAAATTGCTCACATAATCAAAACAAAACCGGAACACGTTTTATTTACTTCAGGAGGAACAGAATCAAATAACTTTGCAATTTTTGGCGTTGCAAAAGAAAATAAGCATATTGGGAAACATATAATTACAACTGAAATTGAACACGCATCAGTGTTGGAAGCATATAAAACTTTAGAAAAAGATGGATATGAAGTCGAGTATTTATCAGTGGATAATAAGGGTGTAATATCCATAGATGAATTACGCAGGAAACTTCGAAAAGATACGATTCTTGTTAGCATGATGCACGTCAATAATGAGATGGGAGCAATTCAACCGATTGAGGAAGCAGCCAAAATCATTCACCAACATTCTCGTGCCATTTTTCATGTGGATGCAGTACAAAGTTTTGGAAAATTGGAAGTTCAATTTAACGGTGATGCCGGACCGGATATATTAACAATTTCGGGTCATAAAATCCATGGAATAAAAGGAACAGGAATCATCGCATTTCAAAGAAAATTAAACATTGCACCACTAATTGTAGGTGGCGGTCAAGAATTTGGATTAAGAAGCGGAACTGTCCCTGTTCCACAAGCTGTTGCATTAGCAAAAGCTTGTCGAATTGCAACTGAACATCTACAAGAAAATTATGCAAAATTTACAAAGTGGCGAGATCATCTGATGGATTTTTTCAATACTTTCGGTGATCATATTTATTTACTCTCAACTAAAGAAGGGGCGCCACATATTTTGTCTTTTAGCGTGCGAGATTTAAAAGGCGAAGTGATAATTAATGCATTGCAAAAAAGAGGTGTCATTGTATCTACATCTAGCGCATGTTCTTCAAAACAAAAGAAAACAAGCCATGTTGTCGAAGCTTTAAATGTAGATTCTCACTTTAAAGAAGGTGTTATTCGAATAAGTTTTGGCGCAAAAAATACAGAGAAAGAAATAGAACAATTTAAAGAAATTTTTAAAGAAGTTATGAAAGAATTAAAAGGAGTATAAAAATGATGCTTTGGAATGAAATATTAATACGATATGGTGAACTCACTACGAAAGGTCGAAATCGTAAAGATTTTATTCACCGATTAAAAAATAATATCAAATATACTTTTTCTGATATTGCCCCTCTGACAGTTCAAGCAGAGCGGGATCGAATGTATATTAAGCTTGATAATGAAAAACAATTTGAAGTATTGATGGAAAAATTGCCTAGTGTGTTTGGTATTCAATCGTTTAGTCCTGTTGCTATATGCGATAGGGAAATTGAAAACATCCAACAGTTAGCCCAAAAAATAATGGATCGTTATAAAGATCAGCAAATCACGTTTAAAGTGGAAGTGCATCGATCAGATAAAACATACCCACTCAAAACATATGATATACAATTAGCAGTTGGAGGATTTTTATTAAAACATAATCCAAATTTATCAGTAAATGTTAAAAATCCTGATGTGGAACTTCGAATTGAAATTCGAAAAGAAGCAGCTTATTTAATGTCTGAAATCATTTATGGTGCAGGTGGTATGCCTGTAGGTTCGAACGGAAAATCGCTATTATTGCTTTCTGGAGGAATTGATAGCCCAGTAGCAGGATATTTAATGATGAAAAGGGGAGTAAGAATTGATGCCATTCATTTTTATAGCCCACCTTATACGAGTGAACAATCATTGCAAAAAGTAAAAGATTTAGCAAATGAATTAACAAAATTCGGTTCTTCTATTCATTTACATGTTATACCATTCACTGAATTACAAGTTTTAATTAAAGATTCAGTACCAAAAGAAATGTTAATGACAACAACACGCAGAGTGATGATGAAAGTTGCAGATCGTGTTCGTGAAGAAATTGGCGCTTTGGGGCTTGTTACAGGTGAAAGTTTAGGACAAGTAGCAAGCCAAACATTAGAAAGTTTAACGGCAATCAATGAAGTAACGAATACACCGATTCTTCGACCTTTGATTTCATTCGATAAGCTGGACATTATTGATATTGCTCAAAAGATTGGCACGTACGAAATCTCCATTAAACCGTACGAAGATTGCTGTACAATATTTACACCAGCAAATCCGAAAACAAGACCAAAAATAGATCGAGTAACTTATTTCGAATCTCAAGTAGATTTTGAAGAGTATATTGAACGAGCAGTGAAAAATCGCGAAATTTATACGTTGCCTGAAAAACGTATGAAAGTAGAGAAATTTAAGCATTTATTATAATATATAATAATTTTGTACCATCGAATCGGTAATATATGAACAATTTACCTCTCACCTTTTATGTATTAATTAATAATTACAGCACATTCTAAATGCACAAGGAGGTGAGAGAGATGGCTACAAACAACAACAGCAGCAGAAATAAACTTTTAGTTCCTGGTGCAAATGCAGCATTAGATCAAATGAAATATGAAATTGCACAAGAGTTTGGTGTTCAACTCGGACCTGAAGCTTCTGCTCGTGCAAACGGGTCAGTCGGAGGAGAAATCACTAAACGTCTAGTGCAAATGGCTGAGTCACAATTACGTGGAACTCAACAATAAGTAATACAAGGCTAGTAGCGTATGCTACTAGCTTTTTTTCTATAATTTATTTCATTCATTCTCAAAAAAATTACTTTTTAAACAAAAATATATATACTATTTAGAATATTTTGATGATATTATTGAATATATTATAATTAGAATAATATTTTTATTTTTGAAAATTGAGGGGGAATTTGCTTGAAAAGAGAGGATTTACTAGCTCCAGAGAAATATAATATTGCAGATGAATTCGAAAAATGGGCAAAAGATGAAAACAAAGTGGCGTTACTGGTACACCATGAAGACGGTACGACAGAAAAAATCACGTTTGTAGAGTTATTAAAAAGAGCAAATAAAGTAGCAAATTTATTTAAAAAACATGGACTGACAAAAGGCGACGTTCTTCTTGTCATGGTTCCACGTTCTGCTGAAGCATATGCTACATACATTGGTGCATTAAAAGCAGGGATTACAATTATTCCAAGCTCTGAAATGTTAAGAGCAAAAGATATTGACTACCGCATCGAACACTCAGGTGCAAAAGGAATTGTTGCTTTCTCAAATGAAATTTCTCAATTTGATGATGTAAAATCGTTAAATGGATTAAAACTTTTCGTTTACGGTGAAGCGAATGAACCGTGGATTCAAATAGAAAAAGAGCTTGAAAATTTATCCGATGAATTTAATGAAGTGCAAACGAAAAGTTCAGATATTGCTTTCTTATCTTATACAAGTGGAACGACAGGAAATCCAAAAGGGGTTATTCATACTCATAGTTGGGGATATGCACATTTACGGACAGCAGCTGAGCACTGGCTCGGTGTAAAAGAAAATGATTTAGCTTGGGCGACAGCAGCACCAGGTTGGCAGAAATGGATTTGGAGCCCATTCTTAGCTATTTTAGGAAGCGGGGCAACAGCATTTGTTCATACAGGACGATTCGATCCAAAAAACTACTTGCAAATGTTGCAAGATTACAAGATTAATGTATTATGCTGTACACCAACAGAATATCGCTTGATGGCGAAAGTGGATGATTTAGAATCTTATGATTTATCCAATTTAAGAAGCGCTGTTTCTGCTGGGGAACCGTTAAACAGTGAAGTAATCAATAAATTCTTAAATGTATTTAACTTACAAGTTCGTGATGGTTATGGACAAACTGAAAATACATTGCTTGTTGGAACACTCCTCGGCATGAAACCAAAACCAGGATCTATGGGTAAACCAACTCCAGGAAATATTGTGGATATTATTAATGAAGATGGAGAACCAACAAAACCAGGCGAAGTTGGAGATATTGCAGTTCATTCTTCTACACCTGCATTGTTTAAAGGTTATTTAAATGATCCTGAGCGTACGCAAAGACAATTCCGTGGAGAATGGTATTTAACTGGTGACCGTGCATATAAGGATGAAGAAGGATACTTCTGGTTTGAGGGTCGTGGAGATGATATTATCATTTCTTCCGGTTATACGATTGGGCCTTTCGAAGTGGAAGATGCCCTTGTTAAACATCCAGCGGTAAAAGAATGTGCGGTTGTTGCAAGTCCTGATGAGATTCGAGGAAGCATCGTAAAAGCATTCGTTGTTTTAAAAGATCCATCTTTAAAGGATAGCCCTACCCTAGTTCAAGAGTTACAAGAGCATGTAAAAAATATTACTGCACCGTATAAATATCCGAGAGCAATCGAATTTATCGACGAGCTACCAAAAACAGCTTCCGGTAAAATTCGACGCGTAGAATTGCGTCAAAGAGAAATGCAAAAGCAAGTTCTAAAATAATTAATTAAATACTTATCTATTGCATGAAGTGATATCAAAGTCAAGGCGTTCAGAAACAATTACTTTCTGAATGCCTTTTTTTCATGTAATCTTATACTAGCATAGAAAAATTTATCATTTTTTTGAAACAATTGTTGTTGAAAAACGTATGTAAATTGAAGGAGGTAAATTAGATGAATTTAAAAAGATGGATAGCGTTAGGAGCAGCAGTTTTTTTGCTGATTGCATCAATCGCAATCAATACGTTAATGTCATTTCTCAAGAGTGACTTTTTAAGTGGATTTGAGACGCTTACGGATGTAGAACTTGCAGAGACGGTCCTCGAACCAGGGTCTTTTAATGAACGAATTGCTTTACTATCTATAGATGGAGTAATTCAAGATGTTGGTTCAAGTTCACCTTGGGTACCGCTTGAATATGATCACCAAATGTTTCTTGCTTCATTAGACCAAATTTTGGAAGATGATACAGTACAAGGTGTTGTATTATCTGTCAATTCACCAGGTGGTGGAGTTATTGAATCTGCTGAAATTCATGAAAGATTGCTAAAAATTAAAGAAAAAGGTATTCCAATATACGTTTCAATGGGATCCATGGCTGCATCAGGTGGTTATTATATTTCCGCTCCAGCAGACAAAATCTTTGCCCATCGTGAAACAATTACGGGTTCCATTGGTGTTATCATGCAAAGTTATAATTATGCAGAGCTAGCGAAAAAATTGGGTGTTGAATTTGAAACAATCAAATCCGGTCCACATAAAGATATGTTCGGTGGTACTCGACCTACGACAGAAGAAGAAAAAGCGATGATTCAAGAGATGATTAATGAATCTTACGAAGTATTTGTAGATATAGTAGAGCAAGGAAGAGGAATGACTGAAGCGGAAGTGAAAAAAGTTGCGGACGGACGAATCTTAGGTGGTAGTCAAGCGTTAAGAGCTGGTTTGGTCGATGAGCTTGGAAGTTTAGAGGATGCAATTCAGTCACTAAGAGAAGATTATGGATTGGAAGACGCTGAATTGTTCGAATATGAGTCAAATTTAGGTAGTTTTGCTTCTTTATTTACAATGAAACTGGGAACACTCTTTGGCCCTTCACCAGAAGAGCGGATGCTAATGAAATTGATGAATTCTTATGATGCACCACGATTAATGTATTTATATGGCCAATATTAAGGAGGGCTGGAATATGACGAGTTATAATCAAGATAATAACCGGAAAACTTCTGCCCATGAGTCGAATAATGACATTTTACAAAACAAACAAACGGAACAAAACTCAGCAAACGATCGAGACCAAGAGGAGCTTAAAATTGAAAATGCACACACTTCGGAAATTGCTCAAAAGTTCGTTGCAAATGAAGAAGAAATCAAAGTGGAGACAGATAAAGAAATTAAGCCTGATCAGCAAGCTGGTGTAGAGAAAGATCTAGAGCAAAGGGAAAAATTTCCAAAAACATTTTCAGAAACGGAAATCGTTACAGAATATGAAGAAAAAACAGCTGGTTTTTGGATTCGTTTTTGGGCATTTATTACAGATGGTCTCATTGTTACTGCAATCGTCAGTATTTTAGTTAAACCAATTTTCTATATGATGGGTTGGAATTTATCTAGTTCCGTTTGGTATGCGCCTATTACCATTATTTCAGGATTTTTCTATTATGGATATTTTGTACTTATGACAAAGTATTGGCAGCAAACTGTTGGCAAAATGATTTTCGGTTTAAAAGTAAAGTCACTGAAAGAACAAAAACTATCTTGGAGTACAGTATTGTTTAGAGAGTTAGTCTCTCGTTTTATTAACAATACAATTTGGCTTCCTTATATTGCTGTTGCATTTACTCCAAAAAATCAAGGACTACAAGATTATATAGCAGATACCATTGTGGTGCATGAAAAAGTGTATGTGAAAAATGAAAAAAAAGTTATAAAAGAAAAAATGATTGAATCAAATCATCAAACAGTATAGAGTTACTAAAACCATTCAGTGTCATGAAAATTTTAGACGCTGAATGGTTTTTAATTTTCAAGTTAAGTTATTTGCTTATACGTGAAGGTGTTTAGTAAGATGAAATAAGTAGAAAAGAAGGAGGAATATTCAAATGGCTGAAGTGACATTTAAAAATAATCCAGTAACATTGTTAGGAAATGAAGTGAAAGTTGGTGACATTGCACCAGACTTTACGGTGCTTGCCAATGATTTAACACCTGTAACATTAAAAGATTCTGAAGGTAAAATTCGCTTATTCGCTACTGTACCGTCTCTTGATACAGGTGTTTGTGATGCAGAAACTCGCCGTTTTAATGAAGAAGCAGCAAAATTAGGAGAAGATGTGGTTGTTTATACTGTTTCTGTTGACTTACCTTTTGCTCAAAAACGCTGGTGTGGAGCAGCTGGTATTGATCGAGTAGTGACAGTATCAGACCATAAAGACCTTTCATTTGGAAAAGCTTATGGAGTTGCAATTGAAGAGTTACGCTTATTAGCTCGTGCGGTGTTTGTTGTCGATCGTGAAGGTATTGTTCGATATGTAGAATATGTTCCTGAAACAACAAACCATCCAAATTATGAAGCGGCGATTAACGCTGTTAAAGAATTGATTTAACAATACGATGATGCAAGAAGTTCTTTTATCGTATATGATAGTTTTATGATAACAACTTTTTATGTAGACAAAGTCAAAGACGGCTTTGTCTACACTTATTTTCGACTATGTTCCTGTCGTTCTAATCGTAACTCCATAAAAAAATGGAAATTAATGAAAGGAAGAATTTGATGGAAAAGATAGAGCAAATATTTACCTTTATCAATAAAAAAACAGAGGAACTTGAAAAAACAGAGTCCTCTACATATTTAGAGAGTGTCTTAACAACTCTCAAGGGGATACTTGATGGAAAATATGAATTACCCTTTGAAGCAGCAACGAAGGAAGAAATGCGTAAAGCAATTCAGCTTTCTATATTAAAAGGAATGCGCGAATCTTCTCAACCAAATCACCAAATGACGCCAGATTCTTTAGGCTTATTAATAACGTATTTCGTTGAACAATTTTTTGAGGAAACATTAAAAGATGGAACAATTTCAATTTTAGACCCGGCTTTAGGAACAGGTAATTTAATGTTTACGATTATGAACAAATTGGATGGAAAAGTGTTCGCAACGGGTGTGGAAGTGGATGAATTGTTAATTCAATTAGCTGGGGAAATTGCAGAGCTTATTGAACAACCAATTCAGTTATACCACCAAGATGCGTTAAGACCATTACTAGTTGACCCTGTAGATGTGGTAGTTTGTGATTTACCAGTAGGATTTTATCCAAATGATGATATTGCAAAAAACTATGAATTAAGTTCTAAAGAAGGGATGAGTTACGCTCATCACTTATATATTGAACAAGCATTAAATTATACGAAAGATGGCGGTTATTTGATTTTTTTAATCCCTGCAACTTTATTTGAATCGGAACAAGCTGAAATGTTGCATAAATTTTTGAAGAAGTATGCGTGGATTCAAGCTGTGATGCAGCTTCCAGAAAACATCTTTAAATCCAAATTGCATGAAAAAAGCATTTTAATATTGCAAAAGAAAAGTGATACATTGAGGCCACCAATAGAAGTATTATTAGCGAAGGTGCCGAATTTATCCAATAAGCAAGCATTATTATACTTCTTTGAAAAAGTGAAAATTTGGAAAGAACAAAATACGAGAAAATAGGAAATTTATAAAAAAAGAGGAGGTGTCTAATTTTTATAGACACACCCCGTTAAACACCTATTAAAATTTTTTGTACAATAACGTATCAACGAATTGGACGACCGGTTTTCTTGACAAACAATATACAATTAATAAGCTGAATACAAACAATATCCAATATTGGCTTGATTCTATGATATACGACTTTATTGAAGACTCACGGAAAACTCGAACAATAGCCATATGAAGCAAATAAATCACCATCGTAGATTGGCCGATGGATGTAAGATAGCATTGTTTTTTAGGAACGAGGGAAAAAAAGGTATACAACGCTAACAGCTGAATACCGTATGTACTTAATCTTATGAGTGCTGAATATTCTAAGAGATTCGTTATTTCTTCATATGGTCTTTTTCCAAATAACCAAAATCTGAAGTCGATTGGTACATAGAGAACTATGATGATAAAACCTACGATGGCAAGTACTGTGCCAATAAATACGTTGATTTTGGATTTTATTTTGACAAAATGCTGTTCTTTTAAATGAAATCCAGCTAAGAAAAACGGAAAGAAGAAAAAGGTGCGGGACAAACTTAAAAATTCATCCACTTCAGTATCATAGCCAATTAATAGAGAAATAAGAATTGCGATTGGAAGTCCATATTTTAATTTTCCAAAGAAATATAAGAGAATATTCCAAAATAACAAACTCATCAAAAACCAAAGTCCCCATCTTGGGATAAATAAACTATAACCTATCGAGTCTTCAAATATTAAATCATAGTAAAAAGTGTACAACACTTGAAAAATAATATAAGGGATGAGGAGTTTTTTGATGAGTTTTTTAAAATAGCCTTGTTCATAAACTTTTTTTGCAAAATAACCAGAAATTAAAATGAATGCAGGCATATGAAATGTATAGATGAAAAGATAAATATTTGCTAGAATCCTTTCATTTTCTATATAGTCACTAATCATATGACCAAACACAACGAGGAAAATCAATATTGCTCTTGCATTATCAAAATATGAATTTCGTTTCAATAGAATCATTCTTTCTATATTTATTGTGAACTCAAAGGAGTAGAAGCCAACTAAAAAAGCAAAATGAGCGTTATAGCGGCGGTTAATTGAGAACAGATATAGTTGTATCATAATTCGACAAAAACTTCTATTGCAAAAAGATAACAAAAACTTTAATATTTTATGTTAAACAAAAAAACCCTTTATGATTTCGAAATCATAAAGGGTTAAAATCTATACTAGATTAATTTTCAGGAGTGCGAACTACAAGAACATCACATTTTGCAGAGCGAACAATTGCTTCTGATACTGAACCGATTAAGAAACGTTCAACGGCATTTAGACCAGTAGCACCGCAGACAATTAAATCAGCATCCACTAATTTGGATAATTCTTTTGTAATGATTGTTTTTGGAGATCCGTATTCAATGATTACGTTCACATTTTTTACGCCAGCTTCTTCAGCTTTCTTTTTATATCCTTCAAGTAATTCTTCAGAGAACGCCTGTGCTTTTTCAGCGATTGAGCGATCATATGCTTCAATTGCTGCAAAAGAGCGAGTATCAATTACATTCACTAAGTTTAATTTTGCATCTTCGTTTTGTTTAGCGATTTCAGTTGCTTTTTTAAAAGCATATTCTGCTTCTTTAGAACCATCCACAGCCACCACAATACTCTTATACTTTGTCATATTGTTTACCTCCTTTAACTATGTTTTTATTATATCAAATTTTCAGACAATGAGAATGCTATTTTAGTTAAAAATGAAAAACATTCACAAAATATTCTAATTATTGTAAAAAAATTTTCTACAATACTGTAATTTTTTATATTTACAATTGTGAATAATGTGAAAAAATATGGAACTATTTGGAAGAAAAAATTTTTCAAAAAATAATTTAATTTTTTTTTAACAATTGATAGAATAGTGGTGATTGATTTTTTATTACGAATATTCAAGCAAAGGATGGGAGTTTTCGTGAAAATTGGAATACCTAAAGAAATAAAAAATAATGAAAATCGTGTAGCAATGACACCTGCAGGGGTTGTAACTTTAACGAATGCTGGTCATGAAGTATATATTCAAAAAGGTGCTGGACTAGGCTCTTCATTCACTGATGAAGACTATATTGCTGCGGGTGCAAAAATTGTTGACACTGCTGAAGAAGCTTGGTCACAGGAATTAATTTTAAAAGTAAAAGAACCAATTGAAAGCGAATACAAATATTTTTATGAAGGACAAATCCTCTTCACTTACTTGCATTTAGCACCTGAATACGAATTAACACAAGCGTTATTAGATAAAAAAGTAATTGGAATTGCATATGAAACAGTGCAATTACCAAATCGAGCATTACCATTATTAACACCAATGAGTGAAGTTGCTGGAAAAATGAGTGTCCAAATTGGGGCGCATCATTTAGAAAAATTAAATGGTGGTAATGGAATTTTATTAGGCGGTGTACCTGGTGTACCTCGTGGAAAAGTTACAATTATCGGTGGGGGAGTAGCTGGAACAAATGCTGCTCGCGTTGCTATTGGCATGGGTGCAGATGTAACAATTATTGAACTGAATCCGGATCGTTTACGTCAATTAGAAGATATCTTTGGATCTTCTGTTAAAACATTAATTTCTAATCCGTATAATATCGCAGAGTCTGTGAAACAATCAGATCTTGTAATCAGTTCGGTTCTAATTCCTGGTGCAAGAGCTCCTAAATTAGTAACGGAAGAAATGGTAAAACAAATGAAGCCTGGTTCTGTTATCGTTGATATTGCGATCGACCAGGGTGGAAGTACGGAAATTACAGCGAACAACCCTACTTCTCACGATAAGCCAACATTTGAAAAATACGGTGTTTTACATTATGCAGTTCCGAACATTCCAGGAGCAGTTCCAAGAACATCAACAATTGCATTGACAAATGTAACGGTTCCTTATGCGTTACAAATTGCTAATAAAGGATATAAACAAGCTTGTTTAGAAAATGAAACACTGAAAAAAGGTCTAAACACGTTAAATGGATATGTTGTGTATAAAGCGGTTGCAGATGAGCAACAACGCGAATATGTATCTGCTGATACACTGTTACAAGACTAATTATAACTATTTCAAATACTTGGGAATACTTATGTATTTCCAAGTATTTTTTTATTTTATTAGAAATTTTTATGAATAGAATTTGTAATATTTTTAAAATTCAATTAATAGAATAATAAATAGAGATTTACATTACTCCAATAGTGTAAATTAATAGAATTGAATTTTTAGGGGGATTCAAAATGCAAAAGTACCAGAAACTATTTCTAATTATTTTAGCAACATTCATGTTAATTCTATTAACAGCTTGTGGTAGTTCATCAACATCAACTAACAGCGGAGGACAAAGTGAGACAAGTATTGAAGACGAAACATCTGGAGAGGTAATTCAAGCAAAAATCGGGGTAATTTCATACCTATCTGGTGCAGGGGCTGCCTATGGAGAGGCGATTACACAAGGGTTGAAATTAGCTCAAAAGGAAATTAATGAAAATGGTGAAGTGAATATTGAATTAGTAATTGAAGATTCTGCTGGTGAAGCGGAACAAGCGGTAAATGCCGGTCAAAAATTAATGGCCGATGATTCTATTCTTGCAATTATTGGACCAACGCTTAGTACGGAATTTTTCGCGGTTGCACCTGAAGCGGATTTAAACGGTATTACAATTATGGGTACATCTACAACAGCGGACGGAATTCCTGAAATTGGAGATTATGTATTCCGAAATTCAATTCCGGAAGCGTTAGCAATTCCTGCTGCAATGGAAAAAGCAGTAAAAAGAACAGGAGCAAAAAAGGTTGCCATTATTTATGGGAATGATGATGCTTTTACAAAAGCGGGATTTGAAGTAATGAAAAGAACTGCGGAAGAAATGGGCTTAGAAATTACAACAATTGAAACATATCAAAAAGGTCAAAGCGACTATAAAGCACAGCTAACGAAAATCAAAAATACGAATCCAGATTTAGTTTTAGCTTCAGCTTTATATAACGAAGGTGCCGTTATTATCGATCAAGCGCGGAAGATGGGCATTACTGTTCCGTTCGTTGGAGGAAATGGATTTAACTCCCCTCAAGTTATAGAAATTGCAGGCGATGCTGCGAACGGTTTAATTGTAGGAACACCATATTTCGGGGATTCTACAGATCCAAAAATCGTTGAATTTAACAAAAAATATGAAGAGGAATATGGGAAAAAGCCTGACCAATTTGCTGCGCAAGCATATGATGCTCTTTATATTTATGCAGATGCATTAAAGAGAGCGGGTACAGGTGAAGATCGAGATGCATTCCGAGATGCATTAGCTGAGACGAAAGATTTTGAAGGGATATTAGGTCTATTCTCATTCAATGAAGTTGGTGATGTCGTGATGGATGTTACAGTTGTAGAAATAAAAGATGGGAAATTTGTAGAATTCGAGGAATAACCTCGAATTCTACTTTTCCTTATATGAAAAGGGTGATGGTTATTGCTAATTGAACAGTTGATCAATGGAATTACATTAGGAAGTATTTATGCGATTGTCGCCCTTGGGTTTACTCTAGTTTTTGGCGTATTAGGCATCATCAACATGGCCCATGGCGAAATTTTTATGGTAGGAGCTTTTATTGGTGTATTGACGACGAGTGTATTAGGTTGGCCGTTGTGGCTTGCTTTTCTTGCGTCGATAGTCGTTACTTCCTTATTAGGTTATCTGTTAGAAATCTTCAGTTTACGCCCTCTTAGAGGGAAAAAGGGAGTATCCCATTTGGCTCCACTAATTAGTACGATTGGTGTATCAATCTTTCTTGAAAATTTATCTCATCATATGTTCGGAGCTGGAAATAAGCCATTTCGAACTGCTTTTGCAGAAATTCGTTTTGAAATTGGTTCAATAACAATTTATTTAGTACAAATTACGATTTTTGTTATTTCCGTCATATTAATGGTCGGATTATCTGTTTGGCTTTCAAAAACAAAAGCTGGTAAAGCCCTGAGAGCTACGGCAGAAAATTTAGAAACAGCAAGTATTCTTGGAGTGGATACGAAAAAAATCATCACATTAACGGTGATTATCGCTTCCGGCATGGGAGGCATAGCAGGTATTTTAGTAGGTATGGCCTTTAACTCGGTAAGTCCACAAATGGGTTTATCTATGGGGTTAAAGGGTCTTGCCATCATTATTTTAGGTGGTATGGGCAATGTGAAAGGAGCAATGGTTGGGGGGCTAATCCTCGGTTTATCTGAAACGTTGCTTGTTGCTTATGGCGATTCGGGATATCGAGACGCTATCGCATTTATCATGATAATTCTTATTTTATTAATTCGACCACAAGGTATATTTGGATCCAAGACGGCAGAGGGCAGGTGATAAGAATGTTAGGAGAACTATTAAATCCATATTATTTACAAGTTTTATGTTTCATATTAATTAACATAATGTTAGCCCTTAGTATATATGTTCCGTTATCAAGTGGGCAGTTATCTTTAGGAAGTGCAGGATTTATGGGAATTGGTGCATACACATCCGCCCTTCTAACGATTCATTATGAACTTCCACTTTATGTAACAATTTTAGTGGGTGCCCTCTTAGCAGGTGTAATTGGTATTATCGTTGGAATCCCATCATTAAGATTAACGGGTGTATATTTGGCAATTGCAACATTAGGATTTGGAGAGGTTATTCGTGTTCTCTTTGTCAATTGGGAAAGCTTGACGAAAGGCTCAGTTGGTTTAACTGGTATTCCTCAGTTGGGGAGGGAATTGCTAAAGTTTGCAAAAAGTATCGGAATAGAACCTAGTGCTCTAGGTTTGAAAAATAATCAATTTGTTTATTTATCCCTTGTCATCGTTTTATTAATAATCGTTTTATTCATTTTATGGTTTGTCATTCGTCAACAAAATTCAAGAATTGGACGAGCTTATTCTTCCATACAAATGGACGAAAAAGCGGCGGAGTCAATGGGAATCAATATCACGTACTATAAAGTATTAGCATTTGCACAAGGAGCTTTTATCGCAGGACTTGCTGGTGCACTATTTGCACATACAATTGGTTATATTTCTCCATCTGATTTTTCATATCATCGCGCAGTAGAAATTTTGATATTTACAGTCTTTGGCGGCAGCGAAGTAATAATTGGTTCCGTTTTTGGAGCAACCATTTTAACATTATTGCCTGAAGTATTACGTTTTGTAAGTGACTATCGGTATATATTTTATGGAATTATGCTCGTGATTTTAATGGCTGTTCGCCCTCAAGGAATATTAGATCTTTATTTGTTTTATCGATTAAAAGGAAAACGTATTAAAAGGGGGACTAGCTAATGGTCCTTGAAGTGAAAAACATTACAAAACGTTTTGGCGGGATTACCGCATTAAAAAATATCTCTTTTACAATTCAACAAGGGGAAATTTATGGATTAATTGGTCCAAATGGTGCTGGTAAAACGACGATGTTTAATTGCATTACAAATATTGTTGAACCGACAGAAGGTGAAATTTTTTTTAATGGAGAAAAAATTACAAAACTAAAGCCATATAAAATAACCGAAAAAGGCATTTGTAGAACTTATCAAAATATTCGACTGTTTCCGCAAATGACAGCGTTACAAAATGTAATGGTCGGTGGGCATTCAAGAATTTCAGCGGGAGTCTTCAGAAGCGTAATTCGAACGAAATCTCAAAAGCAAGAAGAGAAATTATTAAAAGAAAAAAGTGAAGAATTATTAGAATTAGTTGGACTTGGTCAACTGAAAGACCAATTTGCAGAGAATTTAGCATATGGTCAACAAAGAAGATTGGAGATTGCTAGAGCATTAGCAAGCAATCCGACTTTATTGCTGCTCGATGAACCGGCAGCAGGTATGAACGAAACGGAAACGGATAATTTATTTGATTTAATTAAAAAAATACAATCTATGGGAATTACAGTACTCATTATTGAGCATGATATGTCGCTTGTCATGAAGTTGTGTGATCGAATTACCGTTCTGAATTTTGGTGAGAAATTGGCAGAAGGGACACCGGATGAAATTCAAAATAATGAAGCGGTGATTGAAGCCTACCTCGGTAAAGAGGAGGAAGAGACAATTGCTTAAGTTAACAAATATTGAAACGTATTATGGACAAATTCAAGCATTAAAAGGAATACATTTAGAAGTGGAAGAAGGAAAAATTGTAACACTTCTTGGAGCTAATGGCGCTGGTAAATCAACGACGATGCGAACAATTGCCGGCCTTATAAAACCAAAAAGGGGAACGGTAGAATTTTTAGGACAAAATGTAACGGGAATGCGTCCACACCAACTTTTGAGGAAAGGTATCTCCCTCGTTCCAGAAGGTCGTGCAATTCTATCCACCATGACCGTTTTAGAAAATCTTGAAATGGGCGCTTATCATCGTAAAGATCATGATGTGAAAAAAGATATACAAAATGTAATGAAACGATTCCCGATTTTGGAGGAGCGCCAATCACAGCTGGCTGGTACGTTATCTGGCGGCCAACAACAAATGCTTGCAATTGCACGTGCATTGCTTGCAAAACCGAAGCTATTATTATTAGACGAGCCTTCTATGGGGTTAGCTCCTCTAATTGTTGCGGAAATATTTAATATAATTAAAGAAATCAAAGAAGATGGAACGACGGTGCTGCTTGTGGAACAAAACGCAAAACAAGCATTGAAAATCGCTGATTATGGATATGTAATGGAGACAGGAAAAATAATTATTGAAGGACCTGCGGATGATTTACTCAAGGATGAGCGAATTGTCGAAGCATATTTAGGAAAGAAAAAAACGACCGTCTAAAATAAAAGAGCTTCCCAATGTCTAATAGACGTTGAGAAGCTCTTTCAATTATTGGATAATGATTAATTCTTTTGGATATTTCGTTAGGACTTCAACACCATTTTCCGTTACGACAACATCATCTTCTATACGAACTCCAGCCACATCGGATTTGTAAATGCCAGGTTCAATTGTAAATACCATGCCTGGTTTTAATTTCATTTCATTTGTTCCAGTAATTGATGGGAATTCGTGTACTGAAATGCCAAGACCATGGCCTAATCGGTGAGTATAATATTCACCATATCCTGCATCAGAAATTATATCCCGGGAAATTTTATCTAAATCCATGCAGCGAATTCCAGGTTTCACTGATTTGATGGATTCTTCGTTTGATTTTTTTACTGTTTCATAAATCTTTCTTTGTTCTTCGTTAATTCCCCCGAATGCAACGGTGCGAGTGATATCGGAACAGTATCCTTCGTAAATTACCCCTAAATCAAACAACACAAAGTCGCCTTTTTGAATGGTGCGATTTCCTGGAGTACCGTGTGGAGATGCAGCTTTTGGACCAGATAATACAGTCGTTTCGAAGGACATGGAATAACCTTTTTCCTTAATAGCACTTTCAATAATGTGAACAATTTCTAGTTCAGTAATACCTTCCTTGATGGCCTTTACACCGACATCAATTGCATAATCGGCTAATTCAGCGGCTTTTCTTAATTTATCCAGTTCTTCTTTATCTTTAATTACCCGAAGCTCGTTTATTTGATTATCAATTGGAACAAAACGAGCATTAGGGTAGAAGGCTTGTAGAGCTTCAAATCGTTCAACTGTTAAATGCCCTTTTTCAATAGCAATTGTTGAAATATGTTTCGTACGAGAATGTATTTCGTTAGCTAATATATTCCATGGTTGATCGGTATCACTATGACCAACAATATCAAATGACCAACCCGAAGATTTCACATCAGAGATTTCCATTTTCGGACATATGATGAATGGGTCTGCATTTTGAAAAATCGAAATACCTAGTAATCTTTCGTGGGGATTACTTTTAAACCCTGAAAAATAAAATACATTATCTGGATTTGTAACGAAGGCTATATCAATTTCCTGCTCCTTTAAGTAAGATTGGATATTTATCATTTTGCTCATTAGACGTTCCTCCAAGTTTGGTTTATATATTACATAAAAGGAAATATAACAGTATTAGTATAGCAAAAAGAAGGAAAAAAGAAGGTTTTGTAGAAATATAAATGATGAAATTTTATTTATTTAAAGGGGGAAACATAATGGAAATTTCTTACCATGGTCATTCCGTCGTAAAAATTAAAACAAATGGCACAACGATTTTAATTGACCCGTTTATTACAGGAAACCCTTTAACTGATTTAAAAGTTGAGGAAGAAAAGCCAGATGTGATTTTATTGACACACGGTCATAATGACCATGTTGGAGATACGATAGCGCTGGCGAAAGCGAACAATTCGCAAGTAGTGGCGCTAAATGAGTTGGCAGTATATTTACAAAAACAAGGTGTCAATGCCCATCCAATGGGAGTTGGAGGAGCTTATGAATTTCCATTTGGTAAAGTAAAATATACGCTTGCTTTCCACGGTTCTACTTATGAAACTGAAACAGAAGTTGTTAATGCAGGAAACCCTGGTGGAATCTTGTTCTACGCGGAAGGTTTAACAATTTATCATGCAGGCGATACAGCGTTATTTGGTGATATGAAATTAATTGGTGACCGAAATGAAATTGATGTTGCCTTTTTACCGATTGGTGATAACTTTACAATGGGCCCTGAAGATGCGGCATATGCTGTGGAATTATTAAGACCTAAAACGGTTGTACCAATTCATTACAATACGTTCCCACTCATCAAACAAGATCCGAATGACTTTGCGAAGTTGGTGAAAAATAGTAAAGTTCAAATTTTAGAAGCAGGGCAAAAAGTAGAATTGCCTTAAACTTATAAAACATAAAATCAAAAAGTTTTTTAAATGAATAGCAATAGAGAAAGTGAGTTATGGAGATTTTGTCGATTATTGTAAAATATCCATGACTACTTTCTCGATTTTTTTCTATACATAATTGAAAATATGTTACACTATGGGAGGAGAAAGTACGATGAAAATAGGTGATATCGATGTCCACAAAACATGAAAAAATATTGCAATATATCGAGTCACTTCCTATTGGCGAAAAAATATCAGTCCGACAAATTGCAAAAGAAATGCAAGTAAGCGAAGGTACGGCATATCGAGCAATTAAAGAGGCAGAAAATCGAAGTTTGGTGAGTTCCATTGAACGCGTAGGAACGATTCGAATTGAAAAGAAAAAGAAGGAGAATATTGAACGTCTAACTTTCGCGGAAATCGTCAATATCGTAGATGGACAAGTGCTCGGTGGAAAAGCTGGGTTGCATAAAACGTTGAATAAATTTGTCATCGGTGCAATGCAATTAGAAGATATGATGCGCTATACCGACCCTGGAAGTCTTTTAATTGTTGGTAACCGTTTTAAAGCTCATCACAACGCTTTAAAAACTGGTGCAGCAGTATTAATTACAGGTGGATTTGATACGACAGAAGAAAATAAAAGACTCGCGGATGAACTGGAGTTGCCAATCATCTCATCTAGTTATGATACATTTACAGTAGCAACGATGATTAACCGTGCCATTTATGACCAACTCATTAAAAAAGATATTTTGCTAATAGAAGATATTTATGTACGTTTGGAAGATACAGCAAAATTAAATGTCGGACAATCGGTTGCTGATTTTCATGCATTAAATGCCCACACAACGCACGGAGCATTCCCGGTTGTTTCAAAAAATAATAAATTAGTGGGGATTGTCACTGCTAAAGACGTGATTGGGAAAGATGAAAATGAATTAATTGATAAGGTAATGACAAAACAACCGATTTCCGTGTCAATGAAAACAAGTGTTGCTTCAGCAGGCCACCGAATGGTTTGGGAAGGGATTGATTTACTTCCTGTCGTGGATGATGATGGATATTTACAAGGTGTAATCAGCCGTCAAGATGTATTAAAGGCATTGCAAACGTCCCAACATCAACCGCAACATGGTGAAACGATTGATGACATCGTAAAAAGTGAAATGAAAGTACTTGGTGAGGAAGAAGTAATAGTTGAATTTACAGTAACGCCTCAAATGACAAACCAGTATGGTGCGATATCTTATGGTGCCTTTACAACATTGTTGACGGAAGTTGGATTAATTGCACTAAAAAGACGAAAACGTGGAGATGCGGTAGTAGAAAACATTGCAACCTATTATATTAAACCAATTCAAATGGATAATGTGTTAAAAGTTGTTCCACATATATTAGATATGAGTAGAAAATTCGTAAAAATGGATTTTGATGTTTATCACGAAGAAGCGCTTGTTGGAAAAGCGATGGCTACTTTCCAGCTGTTAGATCGTTAGTAAATGAAAAAGGTTGTCCAAAAGAAATTGGACAACTTTTTCATAAATCGATTATTGCTTATTTAATTCATATTCTTGTTGAACAAATTTTCCTTCATGTTTTGCACGTTTATAACTGTGATAAGATTCCATTAGTCCGACAACAACGAAAACAACACCAACTATATTACCTAATAATGTATCTTGAATAATAAAGGTATTTAAACCAAAAAATATAACGAAAAGACCTAAAGCAACACCGGCTTTCGCTTTATACCATTTTTTTTGTATCGGCAATGAAGTACGAAATTGTTTCGTTTTATAGTAAAAATAGGCGGCAAATGAAACGATGATGAAAGTTACAAATAACGCATTTAACATTTTCAGAACCTCCTAAACAAACTAAAATTATTGTAACGATTTTTTTATAAAAATGCTAATATATTAAAAAATTTTTCAATAACTTTGGAGGGTACCAATTTGAAGCGACGAATTATTGATACTATTGAACAATATGATACAGTTATTATTCATCGACATATCCGTCCGGATCCTGATGCATACGGTTCACAATTCGGTTTAAAAACATTAATTAAAGATAATTATCCCAATAAAAAAGTGTATGCAGTTGGTACGCATGATGAATTATTATCCTACTTGGCTCATCCTGATGAAGTTTCCGATGAAGAATATAAAGGGGCTCTTGTCATCGTAACGGATACTGCAAATACTGAGAGAATTGATGATGATCGATATTCTAATGGAAATTTTCTCGTAAAAATCGATCACCATCCCAACGATGATGCATACGGAGATTTAGTATGGGTTGATACGGAATCCAGTTCCTGTAGCGAATTAATCTACGAATTGTATGAAGAAGGTCGAGAATACAAAGGATGGAAAATGTCTGAAGAATGTGCGAAATTTCTTTTTGCAGGCATTGTGGGAGATACAGGGAGATTTTTATATCCTAGCACAACTACTAAAACCTTTGAAGTTGCAGGGCAATTAGTTAATTATCAGTTCAATCGCAACGAAATCTTTAATGGCATGTATGAAATGGATCCAAACCTATTAAAATTGCAAGGATATGTATATCAAAACTTTACTATGGACGAAAATGGCGCTGCATATATTAAACTACCAAAAGAACTACTTGAAGAATACAAAGTCACTACTTCCGAAACTTCTTCTTTAGTAGGGTCACTAAGTAATATTAAAGGTGTTCGGGCATGGGCGTTCTTTGTTGAAGAACCTCATGAGATTCGAGTGCGACTGCGTTCAAAAGGTCCAATTGTCAATGAACTCGCCAAAAAATACCATGGAGGTGGACATCCTCTAGCTTCTGGCGCAACTGCTTATTCATGGGAAGAAGTAGACCAAGTAATTGCAGATTTAAAACAACTTTGTAAAGAATATCAATAAATACAGGAGGGATGCAGATTGTCCATTTATCCACAAGTACGAACAAGTGCAGATTTATTAAAGAGTACGATTCGTATGGAAGAACTCATCCCTTTTTTAATTGAACAAAAGGCAGAAGCTTGTGCAATCGTCAATACAAAATTGTACGGGCTTTTGCCTTTTTACCATGGATTAAAAAATGCAGGTATTCATCCGGTTATAGGTCTTACTGCTCGAGTGCAGTTTGATCACATCGTTCTTCCCCTTCTAATATACGCACAAAACAACGATGGATATAAAAACCTACTGAAGATATCTAGCAGCATTGCCATTAGAGATGATGAGTTATTGCCAATTCAGTGGCTAAAAGGATACTCTAACGGTATTGCCGTCGTAATTCCAATTATAAGTGATGATGCCAAATGGGTAGAGCATCCCTCTTCCATCGAACTGTTGCAAAAGTTATTCAAAGGGCGAATATGGTTAGGTATTTCAAGGCTTGAAGGAGAAAAGTCTCCTTTTGAAAATGAAGTCATTCACCTGAGTGAAAAATTGCAAATTCCTATCATGGCGATTCATGAATGTCTATATTTAAATCGAGAAGATGCCTTTAGTTATAGAGTTGCAAGAAGTATTGAAATGGGCGTTAAATTAAGCGAACAAGTACAAATCAATGAAAATTACAAACGACATTATACTCCTACTAAACATGATTGGCTCCACTGGTTTAATGACCGTGAAGAGTGGCTGCAAGAGAGCAGAAATATGCTTTTGAGTTGCCAAGTAGACATCGCTCAAAAAGGCCATATACTGCCAAAATTTCCTTTACAACAAGGACAAAGTGCGGAACAAGTATTGAGAATGTTAGCGTTGAAGGGATTAAAAGAGCGGTTAAAAACGAATGCACCAAATGAAATCTATATCCATCGATTAAATCATGAGTTAGAAATTATTTGTTCCATGGGTTTTGCTGATTATTTCTTAATTGTTGCAGATTTTATGAATTTTGCTCGCGGGCAGCAAATTTTAACTGGACCAGGGAGAGGCTCCTCAGCTGGTTCACTTGTGGCTTATTGCTTATACATTACCCAAGTCGACCCGATTCGTTACGGATTATTATTTGAGCGATTTTTAAATCCTGAGCGAGTAACGATGCCTGATATCGATATTGACTTTGTCGATACGAGAAGACAGGAAGTAATTCAGTATGTGGCAAAAAAATATGGGGAGAAGCATGTAGCGCAAATTATCACCTTTGGCAGTCTATCGGCAAAGGCTGTCGCTAGGGATGTAGCGAGAATGTTCAACTTTGAATCTGACACCCTTGAAATGATTTCTCGTCTCATTCCAAATAAATTAGGGATTACATTAAAAGAAGCATACCATACAAGTGAACCTTTAAGAAGATGGATTGAAGAGGAGTCTATTCGAAAACGTTGGTTTGAAACGGCGTTAAAATTAGAGGGATTACCTAGAAATGCTTCCACTCACGCAGCCGGTGTCGTGTTAAGTCCAGTTCCTTTAGTTGAGGTCGTTCCGATTGAAAAGGGACATGATGGGATTTTTATTACACAATGGCCTATGCAAGAAGTGGAGCAAGTAGGTCTATTAAAAATGGACTTTTTAGGTTTACGAAACTTAACAATGATTGAGCAAATTCAAAAAATGATTTACTATGCTCGAAATGAGAAAATTGATTTAAATGAAATCCCATTGGATGATCATAAAACCTTTGAATTGTTGCAAAAAGGAGATACAGCAGGCATATTCCAGCTGGAGTCGGAGGGAATGAAGAGTGCTTTGAGGGAAATTGTACCTACACAATTTTCCGATATTGTTGCAGTAAATGCTCTGTATAGACCTGGACCAATGCAGTTTATTCCGATTTATGCAGCCAGGAAAAAAGGGGTACAGTCCGTTGAGATGCCACACCCTGATTTAGAGCCAATTTTAAAAGAAACGTATGGCATCATAGTATATCAAGAACAGATTATGCAAATTGCCAACATTCTAGCAGGATTCTCACTAGGACAGGCTGATTTATTGAGAAGAGCGGTAAGCAAGAAAAAACGTGAGGTATTGGAAGAGCAAAGGATAGCCTTTGTCAACGGCGCAATCCATAAAGGATATAGCAAAGAGGTGGCAGAATCGGTATATCAACAAATTGTGCGATTTGCAGATTACGGTTTTGCGAAAAGCCACGCGGTTGCATATAGCATGATTTCTTATCAGATGGCCTATTTGAAAGCAAATTATCCAGCGGAATTTTATGCTGTCATGATGACCTTTGCCACAGGAAATCAAGAAAAATTATTCTCGTTAATAATGGAAGCGAGAAGCAAAGGTATATCGATACTACGGCCTTCCCTTCATCAAAGCAATCGGGTATTTTCAGTTGAAAATGGAAATATTCGCTACAGCTTATCAGCAATCAAGGGCGTTTCTCAAACGTTTTTACAAAAATTAATTTCTGCTCGAAAAGAACAAGGTAATTTTCATGATATATTCGATTTGGCTGTTTCCTTAAGCGGTAACTATTTCGCCCGTAAATGGATAGAGCCATTGATTAAAGCAGGTGCGTTAGACGATTTTGGAAAGGATCGAGCGACGCTTCTTGCAACGATTGAAGCAGCAGAAAAACATGCAAAAATAGTTCGGCCGACAGAGGAAGAAGATTTATTTACTTCACAAACCTCGCTATTTGGAAAACCGAAATATATGGAAGCAGCGCCGATTCCAAATAAAATGAAACTGGAATTCGAGAAGGAAGTCATAGGATTTTATTTATCGGAACATCCGGTTACAAACATCCGCCACAAACTACATGTGAATACAAATAGTTTTCTGTTGAATGGTCTTCCGCAAAACGCCTTAGTAAAACTTGTAGGAATAGTAGAGTCCATTCGTCAAATACGCACAAAAAAAGGTGAACTGATGGCGTTTGTTCAAATTCAAGATGAATATGGATCGGTTTCAGCAACTCTGTTTCCGAAACAATATAATGAATGCCTAGGATGGATAAAAGAAGAGGTGCTAATCTATTTAGAAGGTAATGTAGAATATCGCTACAACCAGCCTCAAATAAAAGTGAAAATGATAAGAAATGTTCAATAGCGAGATATTTTTGTTTGAATTTACAAAAACTGTGCGATTTTGCACAGTTTTTTCTTTACAAAGTAGAAAACATTTTGTAAACTGTACAAAAGTGGTCTGACCACTTTATGTGAGGATTTAAATGATAATGTTGGGGATTACTGTATTTTAGTAAACGATCGGTATAAGGGGTTGTTAAAACGTTTTGAGGTGAACATGGACACGAAACAAGAAAATAAAAAAGTCTTTTTAGAAATTGTTAGTAAATTAAAAGACATTATTATCGCTGATAAACTTCAACCTGGTGATAAGCTCCCCTCGGAAAGAGTTTTATCAGAAAAGTTAGGCGTTGGTAGATCTTCGGTAAGAGAAGCGTTACGAAGTTTAGAATTGCTAGGAATTATTGAGACCCGCCAAGGCGGTGGTACTTTTTTAGCTTCCTCTCAACAATATCGATTAGTTGAATTACTAGCTACTTTTATATTGCAAGAAAATCAATCAATACGCGATGTTCATAAAACACGGGAAATTCATGAAAGAGAAGCGATACGAATTATTTGTTCCGATAAACGATTAAGACAACTTCCTGTTTGGGAAAGTTTATTTTTAAAAATTGAATTGGAAACAGAAGTAATTCGAGATCATATTTTACGTGAACTTCTCATTGCATCAGAAAATCGTTTAGCTCTTAGAATATGGATTCAACTTGTGGCTTATAGTGCCAATGCGTTAAAAAAAATGACGACGGAAGAAGAAAAGCCAATATTACAAAGGCTATTAAAATCTTTGCAGCTTGGTTATGAAAAAGAAGCTCTTGAGGCATATACTGAATGGTTAGATTTTTTAAAATCGCATGAAGAATAAATATAGTAGGGGGAAAAATCGTGGCAATAAAAAGTTTGCTAAATTTAAATCGGAAAAAAACAAAAGGGGTTATTGTAAACTCTAAAAATGAAAGCTCATTTCCAGCAGATTTAATGACGAAATGCCCATCATGCCGAAAAATCTTTTTAACAAAAGAAATTGAAACGAATTTAAAAGTTTGTCCAAATTGCGACCATCATTTTAAAATGACTGCTTGGGAACGGATCGACTCCTTTTTAGATGTTGAATCATTTACGCCGTTTGATGAACACTTACGCACGACAAACCCTCTTAACTTCCCATCATATATAGAAAAAGTAGAAGCGGATATGAAGAAAACAGGATTATCCGAAGCGGTTTTAACAGGAAGCGGGACGTTAAAAGGGGAAGAGGTCGTTGTTGCTGTGATGGACTCTCATTTCCGCATGGGATCAATGGGATCTGTTGTTGGCGAAAAAATTACCCGTGCAATTGAAAAAGCTACGGAAATGCAAGTGCCATTCATTATCTTTACTGCGAGCGGCGGTGCACGAATGCAAGAGGGAGTTATTTCCTTAATGCAAATGGCCAAAACGAGCGTTGCTTTAAAACGTCACAGTGACGAAGGTTTGCTTTTCTTATCCATCATGACTGATCCAACTACTGGTGGAGTATCGGCAAGCTTCGCCTCACTAGGAGATCTCAATATTGCTGAGCCAAAAGCGCTTATTGGGTTTGCTGGGAGAAGGGTAATCGAGCAAACGGTGCGTGAGAAGTTGCCTGATGACTTCCAAACAGCAGAGTTCTTACTTGCACATGGTCAATTAGATGCTATTTTCCATCGAAAAGAGATGCGCGATAAAGTGGCAACAATCGTGAAATTGCACCGCAAAGGAGGAGTAACTCATGTCTAAACCGATGTCATTTGAAGAACCTATTATTAAACTGAAAGAAAAAATTGATGAGTTAAGGGAACTGGCAAAAAATGCGGATGTAGATATGTCCGATGAAATTAAAACATTGGAAGAACGATTGCGCCAATTGGAAATTAAAATTTATTCGAACATGGAACCGTGGAATCGTGTACAAGTAGCGCGAAACCCAGAACGTCCAACAACCCTCGATTATATAAAAGAAATTTTTACAGATTTTATTGAACTCCATGGTGATCGCTATTATGCTGATGATGAAGCGATTGTTGGGGGAATTGCCTTTTTTGATGGCCAGCCGATTACTGTAATCGGTCATCAACGTGGTAAAGCAACAAAGGAAAATATTCGACGAAATTTCGGGATGCCCCATCCGGAAGGTTATCGAAAAGCGTTGCGTTTAATGAAGCAGGCGGAGAAATTCAGACGCCCAATTATTTGTTTTATTGATACAAAGGGCGCTTATCCAGGAAAAGCTGCAGAAGAGCGTGGACAAAGTGAGGCAATCGCCAAAAATCTGTTTGAAATGGCTGGTTTAAAAGTGCCTGTTATTAGTGTAGTAATTGGAGAAGGTGGTAGCGGCGGTGCATTGGCATTAGGAGTAACGAACCGCATCTATATGTTGGAAAATTCCACATACTCCGTTATTTCTCCAGAAGGTGCTGCTTCAATTTTATGGAAGGATGCTAGTCTTGCAAAACAAGCAGCAGAGGCAATGAAAATTACAGCTCAAGATTTAAAAGAAATGGGAATTATTGATGATATCATTCCTGAAGTTCCAGGAGGAGCACATCGTGACCCAGTATCACAAGCGAAAATCTTAAAGGAATATTTGAAAAAAGGGCTTGATCAATTAACTGCATTGTCGGAAGAGCAAATTATTCAAGATCGCTACGATAAATTCCGGAAAATGGGAGATTTTATTGAAGAAATTGTTCAATAAAATTACTAGACTTTCCACCCTTCTAATGACAAAATCCAATAGTGAGGATTTTGTCATTTTCCATTTTACATGAACAGTTTTATTATCGATGATAAATAATGGAATACATGAAAGTTTCTAGTTTCAATAGAAATTTTTTATGTTATTGTTTACATTATGAGCATTTGAATGGAGGGAGTAGGGTGAAAAGAATAGGTGTTTTAACGAGCGGCGGTGACTCACCTGGCATGAATGCAGCAATTCGTGCAGTTGTTCGAAAAGCCAATTATCATGGGGTTGAAGTCTTTGGAATATACCATGGATACGAAGGCTTTATAAAAGGTAAAATGGAGTTATTAGATTTAGGATCTGTAGGTGGGATTATTCAACGAGGAGGAACGAAGCTGTTTTCATCCCGTTGCCCAGAATTTAGAGAAAAGAAATATCAACTGCAAGGTATTGAAAAAATGAAAGAAGCTGGAATTGAAGGCTTAGTAGTAATTGGAGGCGACGGTTCTTTCCGTGGAGCTTATGAGCTAACGAAATTAGGATTAGCATGTATTGGTGTTCCTGCAACGATTGATAATGATATTGCTGGTACAGAATTTACAATTGGTTTTGATACGGCACTCAATACTGTTGTCAGTGCAATTGATAAAATTCGTGATACTGCAACAAGTCATGAAAATACCTTTATTATAGAAGTGATGGGTAGAGATGCTGGTGACATTGCTTTATGGTCGGGACTTGCAGCCGGTGCAGAATCTGTTATTATACCAGAGGAGCCGTATGATTTAGATGATATTATTACGCGTATGAAGCGTGGAGAAGCGCGAAATAAAAAACATAGCATCATTATCGTTGCAGAAGGAGTTATGCCAGCCTCAAAACTTGCAAACATGCTAAAAGAAAAAGCTGGAATCGAAACGAGGATTACCGTGTTAGGGCATATTCAACGGGGAGGATCGCCGTCAGCATTTGACCGGGTATTGGCTAGTCGTCTAGGTGCTCGAGCAGTCGAATTATTGTTGGAAGGGAAAACTAGTCGTGCAGTTGGTATAAAAAATCATCAAGTTTACGATTATGATTTACGGGAGATTTTTACAGCAAAACATAAAGCAGATACTAGTCTATATACTTTATCAAAAGAACTTTCAATTTAATCTAGAAAATGGAGAGAATGTATATGAGAAAAACAAAAATTGTATGTACTATAGGACCCGCAAGCGAATCTCCAGAAGTTCTTGAAGAACTTATTAAAGCCGGAATGAATGTTGCGAGACTTAACTTTTCGCATGGTACACATGAAGAACATGCTATGCGTATCGCAACAATCCGAGATGTAGCTAATCGATTAAATAAAATTGTCGGAATTTTGCTTGATACAAAAGGTCCAGAAATTCGAACACATTCAATGAAAAACGGGGAAGTTCACTTAAAAACAGGACAAGTCATCGATATTTCAATGACAGAAGTTCTTGGAGACGAAACATGTTTTTCCGTTACGTATGACAAATTAATTTATGATGTAAATCAAAACGATACAATATTGTTGGATGACGGATTAATTGCATTGCGCGTATTAGCGAAAGATTACGATAAAGGATTAATTCATACGATTGTTGAAAATGCCGGAGTGCTGAAAGATAAAAAAGGTGTGAACGTCCCTGGAGTTTCAATAAAACTACCTGGCATTACAGAGAAAGATGCGAAAGATATATTATTTGGAATTGAACAAGGAGTCGATTTTATCGCTGCTTCCTTCGTGCGAACAGCAAAAGATGTGCTGGAAATACGCGAATTGCTTGAACAAAATGGTGGCGGACACATTCAAATCATTCCTAAAATTGAAAACCGAGAAGGCGTAGATAACATTGATGAAATTATTGAAGTTTCTGATGGATTAATGGTTGCTCGCGGAGATTTAGGAGTGGAAATTCCTGCTGAAGAAGTGCCGCTCGTTCAAAAAGCATTAATTAAAAAGTGCAATCAAGTAGGAAAACCTGTCATCACGGCTACACAAATGTTAGACTCTATGCAGCGAAATCCGCGTCCGACTCGTGCGGAAGCAAGCGACGTGGCAAATGCAATCATTGATGGAACAGATGCCATTATGCTTTCAGGAGAAACAGCTGCTGGTCAGTATCCAGTTGAATCTGTGAAAACGATGAACAGAATTGCAGTATTTACAGAAAACTCGCTGGATTATCGTTCGATAGTACAAACAAGAAGTCGTGAAAAAGAGACAACCATGACCGAAGCCATTTCCCAAGCAGTTTCATACACTTCAATTAACTTAGGTGTTAAAGCGGTGCTTGCACCAACTGCGAGCGGAGTTACAGCAAAATTGATTGCTAAATACCGTCCAGGTGTGCCGATTATCGCCATTACAGATTCTCCTTCAACTGCTCAAAAATTGACGCTTGTGTGGGGCGTTAATCCGATTGTCACACATAAAGTAACGACAACGGATGAAATTTTAGAATTAGCTGTGGATGAAGCGTTGAAATATGGTTATGTAAATCACGGTGATATTGTTGTGATTACTGCGGGAGTGCCGGTTGGAGAATCAGGAACAACGAACTTAATGAAAGTCCATGTGATAGGTGATTTATTAGCTCGTGGACAAGGAATTGGTAAACAATCTGTCGTTGGAAAAGCGATCGTTGTGAAAAATGCTGAAGAAGCACAAGCTTATGATACGGAAGGTTGTATCCTTGTAACGGTTGGAACCGATCGGGAAATGATGTCGGTAATTGAAAAATGTGCGGGCATTATTACTGAAGAAGGTGGCTTAACAAGCCATGCCGCTGTCGTTGGTCTAAGCTTAGGCATCCCTGTCATTGTTGGTGTGAAAGAAGCAACATCAATCATTCGACATGGACAAGAGATTACAATGGATGCTGAAACTGGTGTTATCTATAAAGGTCACGCAAGCGTATTGTAAGCATTAGCATAATTGGGCTGTCTAAAAAGTAGAAAACTTTTTAACAGCCCAATTTATTGTTACGATATTATTGTAATTGAAACTTTTAGCCTAGCAATTTCGTATATATGGTAGTCAAAAAATTACTCTAATGGAGGATATTATTTGAAAAAGTTATTTTCCATATGTATTGCGTTTGTTCTTATAGAGATTGCAATTTTCATTGTCGTCGGTAATTGGTTAGGCATCTTAAGTACATTGTTATTAATTGTATTAGCAAGTTTATTTGGAGCGATGTTAACAAAAAAGCAAGGATTGGAATCCGTACAAAATATTCAGAATAGCATTCGACGGGGAGAACCCCCAGGACAAGCGGTGATCGATGCATTTCTCGTATTTTTAGGAGGAGTATTATTTTTATTACCAGGATTTCTCACGGATATAATTGCTTTTACTTTGGTTCTTCCATGGACAAGACGTCTCTATAAACCGATGATCTTAGAATGGATTCGTAAAAAAATGAAAAACAGTGAGATGATTATTATCCAGCGATAGATTTTTGTTTGACTTTCACAGCTATCAATAATATAAATGGACTCAGCAATATACCATAAACCCCAAACAACAATATAGAGGCAGCGCTGATTAAAAATGTGTGGACTGTTCGCAATTGGAAAGTGGATGCCCATAATAATGATTCAGTTAGCTGCCTTGTTATTTGTATAAATACATAAAGCAAAACCAATGCTAAACTTACGAACTTATCTCCAATTGCAAAAAAGTATATGGCGATAGGAATGAGAAATAACCCAATTCCGAAAAATGGCAATACATCTGCAAAAGAGATTAGAAAGGCTTTGTTTATTGGATTTTCAAATTTTAGTAATGCCAGTCCAATACTAAGAAGGAAAAAGGTAATAATGAACAACTGAAATTCTACATATAAGAAATAGCTAAATAAGTTCATCGCCTTGGAGAAATATTGTTTCCATTCTTTACGATATGGTTTAGGCACATAGATAAAAAACCAGTATCGATTCCTTCTTGATTCAAACAAGGCAAAGAAGAAAGCCACTAGAAAAATAAAGAGCTCAAAAATGTATTGAAAAAAGTCTTGCAAATAACTAGCCAAACTCATAATAGCAGTATCGATATACGATAAAGACTCATTAAATATGTTTTCTAATACCACTAAATATTCGGAATCAAATAATTGAAGATTATCTACTTGTATTTTTATTTCTGGATAAATGGCAATAATACTTTGAATGGTGATATAAAAGAAGGAATAAATTGATAGGAAGATTAATAAAGATATAATGATGGCACTTATGATATATGGTAGTTTCAGTCGCTGATGGCAAAAGTGAATAATTGGATATAACATATATGCAAAAAATATTGCTAATGAAATGGGTAATACGAGCCAAAGGAAAATAAAATATAAAATCAGCACGAGCAACTGAATTACATTTTTATTCGAATAGGTTGAAAATTTATTCAATTGCAAATTTATCACCCCTAGTCCAAGTAATTATAATCTCGTTAACGTGGAATTATTCTCGTTTAAGTGGTGATTTTATTAAAAATACGATTTTTTCTTTATTTTTGAAAAATTATTCACAAAGCCGTCAAAATTTATTATAATTAACCATGTAAGCGATTTAATAATAGGTTCATTATGAGCGAAACGATCGTAAGTGTCATAGAAGAAAAAGAAAGCACTTACAATAAGTACTTACATTTTTTTAAAATTTAAAGAGAGGGAGCGATTTTATATGACAGCAACACGCGGTTTAGAGGGTATTATTGCAGCTGAATCAAAAATCAGTTCAATAATCGACGATACACTTACATATGTAGGTTATAGTATCGATGATTTGGCTGAAAATGCTACTTTCGAAGAAGTAATCTATCTATTATGGCACCAACGTCTTCCAAATAAAGAAGAATTAGCAGAACTTAAAAAACAATTAGCTGAAAATGCTGAAATTCCTCAACAAATTATCGATGTATTTAAATCAATGCCTCTAGATAAAGTTCATCCAATGGCTGCATTACGTACAGCGGTTTCTTTATTAAGTGCGTATGATGAAGAAGCTGACGTAATGAGTGATGAAGCGAACTATCGCAAAGCAATTCGTCTTCAAGCAAAAATTTCGACAATTGTAACAGCATTTGCTCGTGTACGTAAAGGTTTAGAACCTGTTGCTCCAAAACCTGAATTAGGATATGCAGCAAACTTCTTATATATGTTACATGGTAAAGATCCTGAGCCAATTGAAGTAGAAGCATTTGATAAAGCATTAATTCTGCATGCGGACCACGAATTAAATGCTTCAACATTTACTGCGCGCGTATGTGTCGCTACACTTTCTGACGTTTACTCTGGTATTACTGCTGCAATCGGAGCATTAAAAGGGCCGCTTCACGGTGGAGCTAACGAACAAGTAATGAAAATGTTAACTGAAATTGGTTCAATCGAAAACGTAGAACCTTACATTATGAACAAATTAAATAACAAAGAAAAAATCATGGGATTCGGTCACCGCGTATATCGCAAAGGAGACCCACGTGCTAAACATTTACGTGTAATGAGTGAAAAATTAACAGCATTAAGAGGAAAACCAGAATTATACGAAATGTCTGTGAAAATTCATGACATCGTAGTTGGACAAAAAGGTCTTCCAGCAAATGTTGACTTCTTCTCTGCATCAGTGTATGACTCACTAGACATTGAGCATGACCTATTCACACCAATCTTTGCAGTATCTCGTACATCTGGATGGCTTGCTCACATTCTTGAACAATATGCAAATAACCGCTTAATTCGTCCTCGTGCTGAATATGTTGGACCACAACGTCAACAATACGTTCCAATCGATGAAAGATAATTTTTTATTCTAATCTAATAAGAAAATTTTTAGAAAATATGCTAAAATACACTAGGACTGTGTTAAACGACACAGTCCTAGACTCATGAATATAGGAGGCAACATACATGACTAACGGTAAAATTACAGTAGAAAACGGTAAATTAGTAGTACCTAACAACCCTGTTATTCCTTTCATTGAAGGAGATGGTACTGGACCAGATATTTGGGCAGCAGCTCAACGTGTATTTGATGCAGCTGTTGAAAAAGCATACAATGGCGAAAGAAAAATCCAATGGTTGGAAGTTCTTGCTGGTGAGAAAGCATTCAATCAAACTGGTGAGTGGTTACCACAAGAAACTTTAGATAAAATTAGCGAATACTTAATTGCAATCAAAGGTCCTCTTACAACTCCTGTAGGCGGAGGAATTCGTTCATTAAACGTAGCATTACGTCAACAACTTGACTTATATGTGTGCTTACGTCCTGTTCGTTACTTCGAAGGTGTTCCATCTCCTGTAAAACATCCTGAACATGTTGATATGGTAATCTTCCGTGAAAACACAGAAGATATTTATGCTGGTATTGAATACGAAGCTCAATCAGAGAATGCAAAAAAATTAATTAGCATCTTACAAGAAGAATTTGGCGTAAATAAAATCCGCTTCCCTGAAAGTTCTGCAATTGGTATTAAGCCAATCTCTATCGAAGGTACTGAGCGCCTAGTTCGTGCTGCTATTGAATACGCTATTCGCGAAGGACGCAAATCAGTAACTTTAGTTCATAAAGGTAACATCATGAAATTCACTGAAGGCGGCTTCAAAAAATGGGGTTATGAATTAGCTGAACGTGAATTCGGTGATAAAGTATTCACTTGGGATCAATACGATCGCATTAAAGCTGAAAAAGGCGTTGAAGCTGCAAACGAAGCTCAAGCTGAAGCAGAAGCAGCTGGTAAAATTATCGTAAAAGATACAATTGCTGACATCTTCTTACAACAAGTATTAACTCGTCCGAAAGAGTTCGATGTAGTAGCTACAATGAACTTAAATGGTGACTACATTTCTGACGCATTAGCTGCACAAGTTGGTGGTATCGGTATCGCTCCAGGTGCAAACATCAACTATGTAACTGGTCACGCAATTTTTGAAGCTACTCACGGAACTGCTCCAAAATACGCTGGATTAGACAAAGTGAACCCTTCATCTGTAATTCTTTCTGGTGTGTTAATGTTTGAACACCTTGGTTGGAAAGAAGCAGCAGATTTAATTATCAAATCAATTGAAAAAACTATTGCTTCAAAAGTAGTTACTTATGACTTTGCACGTCTAATGGATGGTGCGACAGAAGTTAAATGCTCTGAATTCGCAGATGAATTAATTAAAAACCTTTAATTTGATAAGTTTCTAGAAGGAATAATATATCTTTTGTAGAATTGTATATTTAGGCTTACCGAGTAATCGGATTGAATTGGGCCGTCTCAACTAACAGATTGAGACGACCCTTTTTATTTATTATTTTTGTGAAAGAGGTGTAATCCATGACTTTAAAAAGAAAAAAGATTTCTGTGATTGGAGCAGGATTTACTGGTGCTACGACAGCTTTTTTATTGGCACAAAAAGAATTGGGAGATGTTGTATTAGTCGATATTCCCGAAGTAGAAAATCCAACAAAAGGAAAGGCGTTGGATATGTGGGAAGCAGCACCGATTCAAGGTTTTGACTCTTATATTATCGGGACATCAAATTACGAGAAAACAGCTAATTCAGATTTAGTCATCATCACTGCAGGCGTAGCACGAAAACCTGGAATGAGCCGTGATGATTTAGTACAAATCAATCAAAAAGTCGTAAAATCGGTAACAAAAGCAATCATGAAGTATTCTTCAGATCCAACAATTATTGTATTAACGAACCCAGTTGACGCGATGACGTATGTAGCATATAAAGAATCCGGTCTTCCGAAAAATAAAGTTATGGGACAATCTGGCATATTAGATACAGCACGATTCCGTGCTTTTGTGGCAGAGGAATTAAATGTATCTGTAAAAGATGTCACTGGTTTTGTTTTAGGAGGACATGGAGATACAATGGTGCCGCTCACTCGTTATTCTTACGTAGGTGGAATCCCTATTGAAACGTTGATTTCAAAACAACGACTTGAAGAGATTGTTCAACGAACTCGAGTGGGTGGAGGAGAAATTGTTAACTTATTAGGAAATGGTTCGGCATATTATGCCCCTTCAGCTGCATTAGTGGAAATGGCAGAAGCGATTATAAAAGATCAGCGTCGTATATTGCCAACAATTGCTTATTTAGAAGGGGAATATGGTTTTGAAGATATTTATTTAGGCGTACCAACTTTGCTTGGAGCTAATGGTGTAGAGCAAATTTTCGAGTTAGAATTAACGGAAGAAGAGAAAGAAGCATTACAAAAATCCGTTGAATCAGTAAGAAATGTTATGAAAGCCTTATCATAATTTTGTGTCCTTTTATTGTGGCTATTTTCTGAAAAAACTGATACTATGTTACTAAAGTAACCAATTAGGGGGAATTTTTCGATTTGCTAAACGGGGCAAGAACCAAGATTGGCAAGAAAATTGATGAAATTGCTGTTGGTGAAAGGATTCACTTAGTTGAAACAATTGAAGATAAAGACTTGCTTATATATTTAGGGTTAACAAATGATAATAATCCATTATATATTCAGCATGAATATGCAAAAGATACATTTTTTAAAAAGCCAATTGTCCCAACGATTATGTTGAATGGAATCGTGACAAGTGCCATTTCTAAGCATTTACCCGGTCCAGGTTCGCATATTCGCGAGCAAAATATTATATACTTAGAACCGGTATATCATTATGAAACAATCGAATTTCTGCTAGAAGTCCAGCACATTGACTACGAAAATAATATTGTAAGTATTCAAGTAGATGGAATGAATAAAAGGCACCAACAAGTCTTACATGGCATATTAAAAGTTTTACCTCCAATATAAACAAATTACTGATTTGAAATGGGGGTTTCAAATCACAGGTAATATGGAGGATTAATCATGTCAACAAATCAAACAATTTTAGTTGTAGAAGATGAAGTATCGATTGCTACATTGCTAAAGTATAATTTAGAACGCGTCGGGTATGAAGTGTTGCTCGCTCACGATGGCAAAGAAGGGCTTGATATGGCCCTTGAGCACTTGCCGGATTTAATTCTATTAGATTTAATGTTGCCGACGATGGACGGGATGGAAGTTTGTAAAGAATTAAGGAGTCAAAAGAAAAATATCCCCATCATCATGTTAACGGCTCGTGATGATGAATTTGATAAAGTATTGGGACTTGAATTAGGTGCTGACGACTATATGACAAAACCTTTTAGTCCTAGAGAAGTAATTGCTAGGGTCAAAGCTGTGTTGCGCCGTTTCAATTCAAGTTTTCAAGAAGAAAAGAAAGAAAAAAA
The DNA here is from genome assembly GCF_037965165.1 of Ureibacillus sp. FSL K6-0786. GTDB lineage: Bacteria > Bacillota > Bacilli > Bacillales_A > Planococcaceae > Ureibacillus > Ureibacillus thermosphaericus. Next base: position 2,555,665 of record NZ_CP150191.1, read on the forward strand.
ATATTATCATTTTGGAAAATTAGAAGTTTATCCAGAACGTTATGAAGCTTTTCTAGACAATCAACCACTTGAATTTACACCTAAAGAATTTGAGTTGCTTGTATACTTAGTGGAAAATAAAAATCGTGTATTGACTAGAGATCAATTGTTGAGTGCCGTTTGGAACTATGATTTTGCGGGTGATACACGTATTGTCGATGTTCATATAAGTCATTTGCGGGATAAAATAGAAGAAAATAGCCGGAAACCGAAGTTTATCAAAACGGTGCGAGGTATCGGTTATAAATTTGAGGAGCCTAAACAATGAAATCTCAAAGCAATCGATTGTTTTTCATCTTTATTATGCTAACGGGTTCAATTATAGCTGTCCTTGGTATTGTACTAGGTCAGCTATTTCCTTTCTATATGGAAAGTTATTTTATGAAAAACGATATTCCATTTACAGAGGAACAAATTGAACAGATTAAGTATCAGCTAGCCTTTATTTTAGCGATCTTATTAACGTTTGCATTTTTATTAATCGCCTACATCGCAAATCGATTAATTAAAGAATTGCTTGTCCCCATTGAAAATGTGACTGAAACAGCACGAGAATTGATTAAAGGGAATTATCGCGCAAGAACTTATGCCAGTGGACCAGCGACAATCATTGAATTGCGAAATTCCATTAATATTTTAGCGCGAAATCTTCAAGAAATTGAAAAAATGAGAGAAATAGAAGATGAGCGCTTGAAGACGTTAATTGAAAACATGGGTAGCGCACTTATCATGATTGATAGGGAAGGGACAGTATCCATTGTTAATGGACAGTTTTTGGAAGAATTTAATTTATCATTAAATGAAGTAAAGGGAAAAAACTTTTTAACTCTCGGTCTTCCTAGGGAATTGGAGAAATTTATAGACCATGTATTTTTAACGGAACTTCCTTTTCGACAACAAATCGAGATTGAAATGAATAACGAAAAAATTTATGAACAAGTTTATGGGGCACCTGTTGTAGGTGATCACGGTCGCTGGTTAGGAATTGTCATCGTTATGCATGATATTACTGAGCTGATTCGTTTAGAACAGATTCGAAAAGACTTTGTGGCGAATGTTTCTCATGAACTTAGAACGCCGATTACATCGATTAAAGGTTTTTCTGAAACTTTGTTGGATGGTGCTTTTAAAGATGAAAAAATGCTGCTATCCTTTTTAGAAATTATTTATCAAGAAAGTAATCGACTTCAAATGTTAATACAAGACTTATTAGATTTATCGAAAATTGAACAACATGGCTATACAGTAAAATTAGTCCCAACAAGTTTAAAAAATGTGTTAATACGTGCCGTCGAAGTAACAAGCCCGAAAATGGATCATAAAAATATGGAGTTTGATATTGATATTAAACGAGATGTGATGGTGCTGGGGGACGAAAACCGCTTAATTCAAATCTTTACAAACCTCATTGCAAACAGTATTACCTATTCCCCAAATCATACGGTCATAACATTGCGCATGAAAGAAAATGAACATTATGGAATTGTGGAAGTGGAAGATCAAGGAATTGGAATTGAGAAAAGTGAAATTCCACGCATTTTTGAGCGTTTTTATCGCGTTGATAAAGCACGAAGCAGAAATTCAGGGGGCACTGGATTAGGGCTTGCAATTGTAAAACATTTAGTAGAAGCCCATCGAGGGAAAATAGAAGTAGAAAGCACTGTTGGCAAAGGAACTTGTATGCGGGTGATGATTCCTATTTATCGAGAAATTTAACATTCTCTTTACAATTTTGTTATGAAACCTTCATACTCTACGTTTATTGTACTAAATGAAACCCCCTTTTTAAATTTAGTAATTTGTCTAATAAAAGAGCCGTCCGTTGTAGGCGGCTTTTTATTTTAGTGCGCCTGGCATGGGTGTAATCTATAGGGTGTAAGTCCCGAACTGTGAAGGCAGAAGTAACAGTTAGCTTAACGCAAGGGTGTCCGTGGTGACGCGGAATCTGAAGGAAGCGAGCGGCAAACTTCCGGTCTGAGGAACACGAACTTCATATAAGGCTAGGTATCATTGGATGAGTTTGCTAAACAAAACAAAGTCCTTTCTGCCAAAGGTGGTACAGAGTAAATGAAGCAGATAGATGGAAGGAAAGATTACATTCTTACCCGGGGAGGTCTGGCGGATATGTGAAGTACGCTTCATAACCTACTTAGTGATAAGTAGCTGAACCGTCAGAAGTCAGCAGAGGTCATAGTATTAGTTGGTTTAGAACTACTAAGAAGGACCGAACAATTAAGAGAGAATAGCCCTTGGCATTCAGTGAGTCATGATGAACACAGAAAACGTAGTACCTCACTTGAGGAAGGAAGCGGTGAATCCCGTGGGAGACCTCTTGGAGGGTGGAGTGACCACTGGCATAAAGAGAACAGCTATTCACGGAAGTTATAAAGACTTGCGTCAATCATCTTAATTGAACCGCCGTATACGGAACCGTACGTACGGTGGTGTGAGAGGACGGGAGTTAATCGCTCCCTCCTACTCGATTAACTTATATTAATAATAAGACAATAATTTTATTAATTTTTTTCATTTATGTGAAACTTTATTTGTAAATGTTACGTAAATTAGCTAACGTAATTTTAGAAAAGAAAGAGAGGGAGAGATTATGAGTGTAAAAAGAGCGTTGCTTACAACAGGGCTAGCAATTATTTCAATTATAGGTATTATTGCGATATTTACTACTTGGTATACGGTCGATGAATCAGAGCAAGCCGTTGTTATCACGTTTGGACAAGCAACAGAAACCATTACAGATGCCGGTTTGCATTTTAAATTGCCATGGCCAGTACAAAAAGTAGAAATTCTTTCGAAAGAAACATACAGCTTACAGTTCGGTTATAAGACGACAAAAGATGGAGAAATAGTAACAAAAGATAGCGAAACGAAAATGATTACTGGGGATGAAAATATTGTGCTCACCGATTTAGTTGTGCAATATAAGATTTCTGATCCAGTGAAGTATTTATTCCAATCCGAAGACCCTAAACAGCTTCTACATCATGCTACTTCAAGTGCGATTCGTTCCATTATTGGAAGTTCAACAATTGATGAAGCATTGACGGATGGACGTGCAGATATCGAGCAAAAAACAAGGGACTTACTAGTATCTGTCATGGAAGATTACGATATCGGCGTGACGATCTTGGCAGTGAAACTACAAGACGTCGAATTGCCGAATGCGGAGGTTCGTGCTGCCTTCACAGCTGTAACGGATGCCCGCGAAACGAAAAATACTAAAATTAACGAAGCAAAAAAATATGAAAACCAAAAAATTAGCGAAGCTCAAGGGGAAAAAGATGCAATCATTTCCCGTGCCGAAGGGGAAAAAATAGCACGTATTCAACAGGCGGAAGGGGACGTAGCCCTTTTCAATAAACTTTATAATGCATATGTTGGTAACCGAGAAATTACACGCCAACGACTTGTGTTAGAAACATTAGAGGAAGTATTACCGGGTGCGCAAATTTACATTATGAACGATAACGGAGAAACATTAAAATATTTGCCGCTACAACCTCAAACTGTACAACAAAATACAGAAAAAGAGCGTAAAGAAGGAGGCGGTAGTCAATGAGCAACAATTACTATGACGGGGATTTAGAAAAGTTCATCCGCAACCTTTTTGGAAAGAAAAATAAGGAAAAGAAAAATAAAGAAGCGAACCATATTCCAAATGTTGAAATCATTAATAAAAAGCCATCATTTAATCCGAAAAAATATGGAAAGCTAGCAATCATACTTACCGTAATAGTAGCAGTCATTGCAATTTTATTAGCAAATTTATATATTGTGAAAGAGAATGAATATAAAGTCGTTCGCCAATTTGGTGAAGTCATTAAATATCAGGATCAGCCGGGACTTTATATGAAAATTCCATTTATTCAAAGTGTCACTACATTACCGAAAAACTTAATGATCCATAACATGTCTGAAGAAGAAATCAATACGTTGGATAAAAAACGAATCATTATTGACAACTATGCGGTTTGGCGTGTGACAGATCCAAAATCTTTAATTACGAATGCGAGATCCTTAGTCAATGCAGAAGCGCGCATGGAAGAGTTCATTTATTCGGTGTTGCGCACGGAACTTGGACAAATCAATTACGATGATATTATTAATGATGAAAATTCTGATCGGGGCAGCCTTTCAGAAAAAATTACAACGAAAGTAAACGAATTATTGCAAACGGACAACTATGGAATAGAAGTTGTAGACGTTCGCATTCGCCGTACTGACTTACCAGAGGAAAACGAAGAGTCTGTTTATAAACGAATGATTTCTGATCGAGAATCGATCGCTCAAAAGTATTTATCTGAAGGGGATGCAGAAAAAAATCGTATCGTGGCAAATACCGATCGACGAGTGCAAGAAATGATTTCGACAGCCAAAAAAGAAGCTGCTTTGATTATCGCTGAAGGGGAAGCAGAAGCTGCAAGAATCTATAACGAAGCTTTCTCAAAAGATCCGGAATTTTATCAATTATATCGGACATTAGAAACTTATAAGAAAACGATTGGTGATGATACAGTTATTATTATTCCTTCAGATTCACCTTACGCCAAAATATTATCGGGCTACATTGAAAATAATGAGTTAGTAAATGGATTAAATGAATAATGGATTAGGGAAATTTTATTCCTTTGAGTGTATTAGCAATAATTACAACTTTATCAACCTATTAGCCTCATTATATAATACTATACAGTAATAATAGAATTGAGGCGAAAGGATGTACCGTTTAAATAAATGGATTCAAAACACATTGCTTGCTGTAATGATGGCATGCAGTATGACAGCATTATATTTTTCAACACCTTACGCTTTATTAAAAATTAAATTATTTCATATCCCTGTTTTATTTATCATTATCTTCATCTTCTCTATCATTATTGCGGAAGATGTTCGAAATAGTTTTAAGAAAGTGTTCCGTTTTAACAATCGTGATAATAAACGCTCCATCTGGCAAGTGGGAGTTGGCATGATCTTTTACTTTACTCAAGTAGGGATTGTGGAAGTATTTTTCCGTTCTTGGATGGAGCCTGAATTAGGTGGCATGCCCCTTTATCTTGTGATTGCCTTCTTGAATGCCTTTATCATGACAGTTATTTATGAAGAAATATTTTATTTCGAAGAAATGAATCAAACGAATTAAAATGATCGCAAACTAAATAAAAGTTAAGAAAAAAACACGTATTTGTCGTATTTCGGCAAATACGTGTTTTATAATGGGATTAACTGTGTAAAAGTAATGGAAGATGATTTATACGTTGAAGGAGTGCAAATGAGTGGGGAAAGAGAAATTATTATTACTAGATGGAAATAGTTTAGCCTACCGAGCATTTTTTGCATTACCCCTATTATCGAATGATAATGGGATTCATACAAATGCGGTTTATGGCTTTACAACGATGCTTCAAAAAATTTTAGAAGAAGAACAACCGACGAAGATGCTCGTTGCATTTGATGCTGGAAAAACGACGTTCCGCCATCAAACTTTTGAAGAATATAAAGGCGGGCGTCAAAAAACGCCGCCGGAATTATCTGAACAATTTCCGTATTTACAAAAGTTAATTGACGCTTATCGCATCAAAAGATACGAACTAGAAATGTATGAAGCCGATGACATCATTGGTACGCTAGCTCGACAAGCGGAAAAGGAAAACATCGATGTTGTCATTGTTTCGGGTGATAAGGACTTAACACAACTCGCTACAGAGAAAGTAAAGGTTTATGTTACTCGAAAAGGAATGACAGATATTGAACAATATACACCAGAACATATTCAGGAAAAATATGGACTATCTCCAATACAAATTATCGATATGAAAGGTCTTATGGGAGATGCATCTGATAATATTCCGGGAGTTCCTGGCATTGGAGAAAAGACGGCTATTAAATTGTTAAAGGAATATGGAACAATCGAAAATTTATATGAACAAATCGATGAAATGAAACAATCAAAAATGAAAGAAAAGCTTATCGCAAATGAAGAGCAAGCGAAAATGAGCAAACAATTGGCGACAATTAATACAAATGCACCAATTGAAATTTCTCTTAATGATTTAAATTATCCAGGTCCAGATCAGGAAGCGGTTCTTGAAGTATGGAAAGAGTTACAATTTAAATCGTTAATCGAAAAATCAGATTTTGAAATTGAAGAAAAAGAAACAGCTACCCTTTCATTTAAAATCGTTCGTGAAATTGCGGAAGATCTTTTTACTGATACGATGGCTGTTCATGTTGAGCTGGAAAATGAGCATTATCATACATGTAATATATTAGGTTTTGGCTTTACAGATGGTTCAAATACCTTTTTCGTTCCAACAGAAGTTTTGCAAAAGAGCGAAAGATTAAAATCTTACTTTGAAGATGAAACGAAGAAAAAATATATGTCGGATTTAAAAGCTGCGCAATGTATATTAAAACGTCATGGCATCAATTTGCGAGGCGTGGAATTCGACTTGCTACTTGCATCTTATATTGTCAATCCTGCCATTTCAGGTGATGATGTAGCCACATTGGCAAAGGAATTTGGCTATACAGATGTGCGTTCCAACGAAGCTGTTTACGGAAAAGGGGCAAAATGGGCATTACCAAGTGAAGAAGTTCTTGCTGAACATGTTTGCCGAAAAGCATTTGCGATTTGGAGCTGTAAGGAACGGGTATCAAATAAGTTAAAAGAAAATGAACAGTTTGATTTGTACCATGATTTAGAATTACCTTTGGCTGTTATTTTAGGAAAGATGGAAAGCGAAGGAATTAAAGTTAATATTTCTACCCTTGAAACTATGGGACAAGAATTAGAAGATAAAATCGCGAAGCTTGAAACAGAAATTTATGAGTTGGCTGGTGAAACATTTAATATTAATTCACCAAAGCAGTTGGGAGTAATTTTATTCGAAAAATTAGGATTGCCGGTCATAAAGAAAACGAAAACAGGTTACTCCACGGCAGCGGATGTACTTGAAAAACTAAAGTCGGAACATCAAATTGTTCAGTTGATTTTAGAATATAGAACTCTTGCGAAATTACAATCCACTTATATTGAAGGATTAATCAAAGAAGTTCATCCAAAAGACAGCAAAGTTCATACTCGTTTTATGCAAGCATTAACATCAACAGGAAGGCTTTCTTCTACAGATCCGAACTTGCAAAACATACCGATTCGTTTAGAAGAGGGAAGAAAAATACGGAAAGCATTCGTACCTTCCCATGATGGATGGCTGCTATTTAGCGCCGATTACTCACAAATTGAATTGCGCGTGCTTGCACATATGTCGAAGGATAAAAATTTAGTGGAAGCTTTCAATCAAGGGATGGATATTCACACACGAACAGCAATGGAAGTATTTCATGTATCCCAAGACGACGTTACTTCTAATATGCGAAGAGCGGCAAAAGCGGTTAACTTCGGAATTATTTATGGAATCAGCGATTATGGACTATCCCAAAACCTCGATATTTCAAGAAAAGAAGCTGGAGAATTTATCGAAAAGTATTTTGAAAGTTTTCCAGGGGTAAAAGAATATATGGATAACATCGTGCAAGAAGCAAAATTGAAAGGTTATGTAACAACGATCTTAAACCGCCGACGTTATTTACCTGATATTACGAGCAAAAACTTTAATTTAAGAAGTTTTGCAGAGCGCACAGCAATGAATACGCCAATTCAAGGTAGTGCGGCAGATATCATTAAAAAGGCGATGCTTGATATTGATGCAAGATTGAATTCAGAAGGATTACAAGCGAAACTGCTTTTGCAAGTACATGATGAATTGATTTTTGAAGCACCGAAAGAAGAAATAGAAAAGTTAGAAAAAATTGTACCAGAAGTGATGGAAAGTGCCATTTTACTTGATGTGCCATTAAAAGTGGACATCTCTTATGGTGAAACATGGTACGATGCAAAATAATAAGGAAGTGAAGACATGCCTGAATTACCAGAAGTGGAAGGTGTTGTTCGGGCGCTATCCCCGAAAATAGAAGGTAAGACAATTTTAGAAGTTGCCCTATCTAAAACGGTTTGTGATGCTCATCAACAAGGAAAACAATGCATAGTGAAAAATATGGAGCCAAGGGAATTTGAAGAACAGATGCGCGGCATGACAATCAAAAAGGTGCTTCGCCGCGCCAAATATATCTTTATTGATTTAGAAAAAAATAATACACCATATCTTTTCGTTAATCATTTAGGAATGACTGGTGCTTGGTTTATTGTTCAGAACGAAAATGAAATTTTAGAAGAAAAGTTTCGAAATCATATTCATGCCACATTTCAACTATCTACTGGTGAGTTGCTCATATTTTCAGATATTCGTAGATTTGGCGAATTGAGATTGCTAAATACAATTGATGAGCACCCACCTCTTTTACAAATGGCTCCTGAACCTTTTGATGAAATTGCATTAAACTACTTTTTAGAAAAATGTGAGCTTACTAAATATAAAAACAAACCGATAAAGGAAGTCATTATGGATGGGCAAGTGATTTCCGGCTGCGGCAATATTTATGCAACGGAAGCGCTTTTTCGAGTAGGCATACATCCTGCGAGAAAGGCTGGGCGAATCAGTATAATGCGGAAAATCGCATTATTTGAAGAGATTCAGAAAATTTTACTTGAAAGTATTGAAAGGGGAGGCTCAACAATCTCTGATTATCGCAATATCAATGGCGAAGCAGGCGGGATGCAGCATCGATTGAAAATGTATGGTAAAAAGGTTTGTCCAGCATGTAATGCAAGTACGAAATCGATGATTATCGGAGGAAGAACAAGCGTTTATTGTCCAAAATGTCAACGTTAAAAGGGTGTTATATATGATTATTGGTTTAACTGGAAGTATCGCAAGTGGAAAAAGTACAGTAAGCAACATGTTAAAAGAATATGGATTGCCAATAGTTGATGCAGATGTGGTGGCTCGTCTCGTAGTGGAGCCTGGCAGCGAAACGTTAAAGAGAATTGTTGAAGCTTTTGGAGAAGAGGTACTAACAGAGACGGGAGAATTAAATAGGCAAAAGCTAGGATCCATTATCTTCAATGATGAAGAAAAACGTCAAACGTTAAATGGCATTATTCATCCTGCTATTCGGAAAGAAATGTTGCGACAGCGGGATGAATATATCGCTAATGGTGAAAAAACCGTCATTATGGACATTCCATTATTATTTGAAAGTAAACTTCAACATTTTGTTGATAAAATTTTAGTCGTGACGGTATCGGAAGATGTACAATTGGAAAGATTAATGAAAAGAAATCAATTAACTGCGGAAGATGCAAAAGCCCGCATTCGTTCTCAGCTGCCATTAGCAGTGAAGGAACAAGGAGCCGATGCGGTTATAAATAATAATGGAACAATTGAAGAGACGCGAAAACAATTAGAGCATATATTGAAAGAATGGGGAGTTCTTTCTTAAGCTTTACATCGATTGATGATCAAATTATTGATTTCTAAACATTGTGTGAAGTGAATTTTTTCCATTTCATTCACGTAATGAAAACAGCAATCGATGGAAAAGTTAGACTTTAAGCGGTAATTTTAAACAATTTTCTCATAGTAATACCATTTTCCCTTTAATCATTTATTTTTCTGAAAATAATAACTTTTTTATTATTAGAATTATTGGTACACCTTTTATAATAATGTGCTATACTAATTGAGAAATAGTAAACATAATTGAAGTAAAACGGGAGGCTTATATTAATGACAGTTTCTATTGCAATTAACGGCTTTGGACGAATTGGCCGCATGGTGTTCCGACAAGCGATTGTTCAAGAGGATTTAAATATAGTGGCAGTTAATGCTAGCTATCCTGCAAAAACATTAGCACATATGGTTAAGTATGACACAATTCATGGACATTTTGATGGAACTGTAGAGTATGAGGAAGATGCTTTAATCGTCAACGGTAAACGTGTTCAATTAATTGCTGAACGCGATCCTGCAAAATTACCGTGGAAAGAACTTGGAGTAGACTTAGTTATCGAAGCAACAGGTAAATTCAATGATCGCGAAAAAGCAGCTCTTCATTTAGAAGCAGGTGCAAAAAAAGTAATTTTAACAGCGCCAGGTAAAAACGAAGACGTAACAATTGTAATGGGTGTTAATGATGATGTATTAGACGTGTCAAAACACCACATCATTTCAAATGCATCTTGTACAACAAACTGCTTAGCTCCGGTTGTAAAAGTGTTGCATGAACAATTTGGTATTGAAAACGGTTTAATGACAACAGTTCACGCATATACAAATGACCAAAAAAATCTAGACAACATGCATAAAGATTTACGCCGTGCTCGTGCATGTGGTCAAAGCATTATTCCAACTACGACTGGTGCAGCAAAAGCATTAAGTAAAGTAATTCCTGAAATGGAAGGAAAAATCCATGGTTTAGCTCTTCGTGTACCAACTCCAAATGTTTCATTAGTAGACTTAGTAGTCGACTTAAAACAAGATGTAACAGCTGAACAAGTAAACGAAGCTTTCAGAAAAGCAAGTGAAGGTTCATTAAAAGGTATCCTAAACTATAGCGAAGAACCACTTGTATCTGTTGATTACAATACAACAACATATTCATCTACTATTGATGCACAATTAACAATGGTAATGGGTACAAGAAAAGTTAAAGTAATGGCTTGGTACGATAATGAATGGGGTTACTCTGCACGCGTAGTTGATTTAACGAAAAAAGTTGTAAAAGCACTTGAAGCGGTAACTGCATAATAAATAGTTGATAAAGTGTAGACATCGTCTGACAACGACTTTGTCTACACTTTTTTATATAATCTGTAGTTATGTAATATCACTTGTAAAAATAATCTTTCATTACTATTTATATACAAAACTCCCGAAAAATATGCATTGAAAGTGCTAGCAATCATTCTAATGAAATTCATTATAAATAACCTCGATTTTTGGTTGGAAGTATATTAAAATGAAAACCTATCATCTTCTATTAGAGATTATGTACTAGGAAAAGTGTTACTTCCTATGTTTATTTGATATAATAATGATAAATATACTAGACAGGGAGAAATTTTTATGAGATGTCCAAGTTGTTATTACAATGGAACGCGTGTCATAGATTCCAGACCCGTTGATGATAATAAAGAGATACGTAGACGTCGTGAATGCGAATCTTGCGGTTTCCGATTCACAACTTTTGAAAAAATAGAAGAAACGCCATTAATTGTAGTGAAAAAAGATGGGTCCAGGGAAGAATTTAGCCGAGAAAAAGTGTTAAGAGGGCTAATTCGCGCTTGCGAAAAACGTCCAGTATCATTAGAACAACTTGAACAAATCGTCTTTTCTATTGAAAAAGAATTAAGAAGACTAGGAAATTCGGAAGTAAGTTCTGTAGATGTTGGTGAAATGGTAATGGATGAGCTTGCAAAGGTGGATGAAGTGGCTTATGTTCGTTTTGCATCTGTTTACAGACAATTCAAAGATATTAATGTATTTATGCAAGAGTTAACAGAATTATTGAATCGACAGCCAAAAAAGTAGTTATAGGGGGAAAGCAAAATTGGTTCATTTATATAAAGAGCTTCAACCGAAGGATCATTTTGACATTATTCTCCCTCATTCTCTATCTTCCTATGAACGACAACTATTAACGCTTTTCTATCAGCCACTTACTGGTCCGGAACCCATTAGCTTATATTTAACTTTATGGGCAGAAGGTGAAGATGCTCATAGGGAAACTTTAAATCATTATTATTTAATGAATGTGTTAGATATGCCGATTGGTAAAGTGTTTCAAGCCCGTATTTCATTAGAAGCAATCGGTTTATTAAGAACATATCGAAAAGAAGAAGGAGAAAATCGTTTCTTTATATATGAATTAGTGCGTCCTCTTGATGCAGAGACATTTTTTCAAGATCCGTTATTATCAATGTTTCTTTTCAGTAAAATTGGAGAACAAGCATACCGTAAACTTCGGAAACGATTCATCAAGCGAATGAACATGGATTCTTTTAAAGAAGTATCAAGAACATTTATGGATGTGTACAAACCCATTCATACGAATGTTCCCCAAGAATTCATCGAACCCAACCTAGAAACAAAAAATCGCAATTATCCATTCTATTATGAACAATTTGATTTTGCTTTATTGCAAGCTGGGTTATCGGAACAATTGATTCCTACCAGTGTATTTACAATTGAAGTAAAAGAATGGATTGCAAAGATAGCCTTCCTCTATCAATTCTCTCCACTTGATATGCAGAAGGTTGTTATTTTAGCGATTGATGATGAAATGCGAATTTCGTTAGATAGATTAAAAAAAGCTGCATCAGATTATTATAAATTAACGATTTCTAAAGAAGTGCCGAAACTTGAAAAAACTTTTGAAATGAAACCGCAAGAAATACAAAATCAGCCTTTAACGAAAGAACAAGAGTTAATTGATTACCTTGAAACGACCCCACCCGTTCAAGTGTTAAGAGACATTAATAACGGAAAAGAGCCAGTACCATCTTCTGTCGAAATAGCAGAAGATTTAATATTGAAACATGGCATGCCCGTCGGAGTTGTCAATGTATTGCTTGAATATGTTATGCTAACTACAGACATGAAATTACCACGCAAATATGTTGAACGAATTGCGGACCATTGGATGAGGAAAAATGTTCGAACGGCGAAGGAAGCAATGGAACTTGCTCGCACAGAACGGGATCAATATAATAAGTGGAAGCAAGAAAACGAAGAGAAAAAGTCTTCTGCTTTAAACTATAGAAAACAGCCATACAGAAATATAAGGGAAGAAAAGATACCAGAATGGTTCTATAAACGAAACGAACCTCGGAAAGAGGAAGAACAGTCCACAAAACAAAAAATTAACTTTGAAGAAGAACGTAAAAAAATATTGCAAAAACTTGGAGTTGTAGACGGGTAGGTGACCAACCATCGAATCGATCAAAAAATCTTTAAATAAAGTGCAAATTCCATCCTTTCAAGAGAGATACAATGCCATCCGAAATCAAATTTTAGAACATCCGAACGTTCAAAAATTTTTAGCAGAACATGATGATGTGGTTAATAAAGAGATGGTTGAACGCAGTTTAGCAAAGCTATATGAATATATTAGCCAAACGAGCGAATGTTGCAACTGCGGTTCGACAGAAAAATGCACTAATTATTTAAAAGGGTTTGTTCCAAAACTGTATATCACTCAAAATTCCATAGATGTTGAATATGAACGATGCAAACAAAAAATCATTGAGGATGAACGCAGAGAAATTGAATCGATGATTTCAAGCATGTACATGCCAAAAGATGTATTATCTGCAACATTGAAAGATTTAGAAATTGATGATGAATCGCGGGTTGAAATACTTAATTATGCAGCTGATTTTGTTGCTCATATCAAAAATTCAGGGGAATTACCGAAAAAAGGGTTTTACTTGTATGGAGAGTTTGGTGTTGGGAAATCCTTTGTACTAGGTGCGATTGCCAACGAACTCGCAAGTTTAAAAGTCCCGTCAGTTCTTGTATTTGTACCTGAATTTTTAAGGGAATTAAAAAATTCCATCCACGATCAAACACTTCAGGAGAAAGTGGATTATGTGAAACAAGCTCCAGTGTTGATGCTCGATGATATTGGTGCGGAATCATTAACAAGCTGGGCGAGGGATGAAATCTTAGGATCCATTTTACATTATCGAATGAGTGAGCAACTACCAACCTTTATTACATCGAATTTAGATTATAAACAATTGGAAATTCATCTAGCAGAAACTTCTCGTGGTGAGATGGATGTAGTGAAAGCGGCAAGAATTATGGAGCGAATTAAAGCCGTGACGTTTCCTATTCGAATGACAGGAAGAAATAGGAGACTTTAAAAAGCTTTGTCTATTTCGATAGTTGCATTTCTAAAAAACTCAGCGTATACTTTCATTATGATGATGAAAAATATTTTGCGGTGAAGAGGACACGAAGTTTGTGAAACGGCTTATAGAGAGGGAAACCTAGGCTGGAAGTTTCCTAGTACGACGCAACACTTTACTACCTCGGAGCATTAGCGGGGAACAATCCGCTAACGTTTTCGGTACGTTACACCGACCTAGAGCTTCGTCTGAAATTTTATTTCGGAAGGAAGAAGGGTGGAACCACGAGCGATCGCGTCGTCCCTTTATTGGGATGGCGTTTTTTTATTTTAGGTTTCAACTGTTTAGCTTTATTAATTTTTGATTTCTATGAATACAGAATAGCTAAAAATTTTGCATCAAAAAATATAGTAAAGGAGAATTTGAGTATGTCTGAAGTGATTCAATTAACATTTCCAGACGGTGCTGTAAAGGAGTTTCCTAAAGGAACTTCTACTGATGATGTGGCAGCTTCCATCAGCCCAGGATTACGTAAAAAAGCGTTAGCAGGTAAAATCAATGGTAAGTTATTAGATTTAAAAACACCAATTGAGGAAGATGGTGCAATTGAAATCATTACACCAGAACATGAAGATGCATTAGAAATATTGCGCCACTCTACTGCTCATTTAACAGCTCAAGCAGTAAAACGTTTATTCCCTGGTGTGAAACTTGGGATTGGTCCTGTAATTGAAGGTGGGTTTTACTACGATATCGACTCACCAACACCAATTTCTGCAGATGATCTTCCAAAAATAGAAAAAGAAATGAAAAAAATCATTTCTGAAAACCTTGAGATCGTACGTAAAAACGTTACTCGCGAAGAAGCTCGCAAAATTTATGAAGAAATCGGCGATGAATATAAATTGGAATTACTTGATGCGATTCCAGAAGGGGAACAAGTCTCTATATACTATCAAGGGGAATTTTTCGATCTTTGCCGTGGAGTACACGTTCCATCTACAGGCAAATTAAAAGAGTTTAAATTGCTTTCTTTAGCTGGAGCATATTGGCGTGGCGATTCTAACAACAAAATGCTTCAACGTATTTACGGCACAGCATTTTTCAATAAAGAAGATTTAAAACAACACTTACAAATGCTTGAAGAGGCAAGAGAACGAGATCACCGTAAAATTGGTAAGGAACTTGAGCTATTTACTTTATCTCAAACTGTAGGTCAAGGGTTACCAATTTGGTTGCCAAATGGGGCAACAATTCGTCGTATCATCGAACGCTATATTGTTGATAAAGAAATCAGTCTTGGATATCAACATGTATATACTCCAGTGCTAGGTTCTAAAAGTTTATATGAAACATCTGGACATTGGCATCACTATTCTGAAGATATGTTCCCTCCAATGGAAATGGATAACGAAACACTTGTGCTTCGTCCAATGAACTGTCCACACCATATGATGGTGTACAAGAACAGCATGCACTCTTACCGTGAGTTGCCGATTCGAATTGCCGAACTTGGTATGATGCACCGTTATGAAGCATCTGGTGGTTTATCTGGATTACAACGTGTGCGCGGAATGACGTTGAATGATGCCCATATCTTCGTTCGTCCAGACCAAATTAAAGATGAGTTTAAACGAGTAGTTAACTTAATTTTAGATGTTTATAAAGATTTCGATATTAAAGATTATCGTTTCCGCTTATCTTACCGTGATCCAGAAGATACAGAAAAGTATTATGACGACGATGAAATGTGGGAACGTGCTCAAAGCATGTTAAAAGAAGCAATGGATGACCTAGGCCTTGAATATTTTGAAGCGGAAGGCGAAGCGGCATTCTATGGTCCTAAATTGGACGTACAAGTTAAAACTGCTATTGGTAAAGAAGAAACATTATCAACTGTGCAACTTGACTTCTTGCAACCAGAGCGCTTTGATTTAACATATATCGGAGAAGATGGAGAAAAACATCGTCCAGTTGTAATTCATCGTGGTATTGTATCGACAATGGAACGCTTTGTTGCATTCTTAATTGAAGAGTATAAAGGTGCGTTCCCAACTTGGTTGGCACCAGTTCAAGCAGTAGTGATACCTGTATCAAACGAAGTGCATTTTGATTATGCAAAACAAGTGGAAGAAACACTTCGTAAAGCTGGTATTCGCGTAGAATTGGATGTTCGTGAAGAAAAGTTAGGATATAAAATCCGTGAAGCACAAATGAAGAAAATCCCTTACATGTTGGTATTAGGAGATAAAGAAGTGGAAGCGAATGCGGTAAATATTCGCAGATATGGATCTAAAGATTCCGAAACAGTTTCATTCGAACAATTCCTTGAAGATATCAAAAAGGACGCAAGAGTGTAAACGGGATACAAAAATGATTTGTATTTTTGATTAGTGTGGAAGATGCCCGGAGCTTAGCAAAGGGCATCTTGATTTTTTAAAATACTTTAGTTTATAATTCTAATCATTGCACGATAGCTAGTATTCGTTAAAGAATTTTAGATTTTAAAGTTTTCTATTTTTTTTCTTTCAAAGGAATGTATTGATAAAAAACTTGACATTCTAAAATATGAATGTTACGATAACAAAGGTTAAGAATACAAGTTTGTGGTTGAAAGTAGAGGCTGCCCGCTTCTCACCTGTTTCGACGCTTCAAGCAGTTGGCAGGTTTGGAATACATGAAAAATGAATACGCTCTTTTTGCGTATTTTTCGGCGGGCGGACATCTTCTGAAATGTCCGTCTTTTTTTATGGACATAACAGAATCAACAGCGACGTTCAACCAGGGATGTTTCCAAACCGTGTATTCGCGACACAACCTTGGAGGTGGATTTTTATTAGCAAAGACATGTACGTCAACGAAGGGATACGTGCACGTGAACTTCGTGTAATTGATCAAAACGGTGAACAATTAGGAATTAAATCCCGTAATGAAGCGTTAGAAATGGCTGCTCGTGTAAACTTGGATCTTGTCCTAGTAGCACCACAAGCGAAGCCACCTGTCGCTCGTATTATGGACTATGGCAAGTTTAAATTTGAGCAGCAAAAGAAAGAGCGCGAGATTCGCAAAAATCAAAAAGTCATCCACATGAAAGAGGTACGTTTAAGCCCAACAATTGATGAGCATGACTTCCAAACAAAACTTCGAAACGCAATCAAGTTCCTTCAAAAAGGAGATAAAGTAAAATGTACGTTGCGTTTCAAAGGTCGCGCAATTACGCATACAGATATTGGTCAGCGGGTATTAGATCGTTTTGCTGAAGAATGTGCAGAATATGCAACAGTAGAACAAAAGCCGAAATTAGAAGGCCGAAGCATGTTTTTAGTACTTGCACCAAAAAATGAAAAATAATGATTACGAAATAAGGTTTAGGAGGAAATACTATGCCAAAAATGAAAACTCATCGTGGCGCTGCTAAGCGTTTCAAAAGAACGGGTACAGGTAAATTTAAATTTGACCGTGCTTACGGTAGCCACTTAGCTGCAAACAAAACGACAAAACAAAAACGTCAACTGCGTAAAGCTAAAGTGATGACTGCAGGTGACTACAAACGCATTAAAACTTTACTTGCGTACAAAAAATAATTGAACGTTATATAAAAATTTAATTTACGAGAGAATAGCAGGAGGTAATTAATATGCCACGCGTAAAAGGTGGAACAGTAACGCGCAAGCGTCGTAAAAAAGTATTAAAATTAGCTAAAGGTTATTTCGGTTCAAAACACACTTTATATAGAACAGCAAATCAAGCGGTAATGAAATCCGGTTTATACGCATACCGTGACCGCCGTCAGAAAAAACGCGATTTCCGTAAATTATGGATTACTCGTATCAACGCAGCTGCTCGTCAAAACGGCCTTTCTTACAGCCGTTTAATGTACGGTTTAAAACAAGCTGGTATCGAAGTAAACCGCAAAATGTTAGCTGACTTGGCAGTAAACGATGCACAAGCGTTTGCTCAACTTGCTGAAGAAGCGAAAAAAGCAATTGCGAAATAAGAAATTGACTCATTTTTTCACGAATTTAAACAACAACTTTAAAGGCTGGTAGGACATCCTATCAGTCTTTTTCTATTAGGAGAAGCGCATATGAATGAAATTCTTATTGTTTACATGATGATTCTATCAGCGATTTGTTTTACATTGATGGGGATTGATAAATCAAAAGCGAGAAAAAAGAAGTGGCGTATTTCAGAAAGAACATTATTGTTCGTTGCAATCATCGGTGGTGCTTGTGGTGGGCTAATCGGGATGTATCTATTCCGCCATAAAACGAAACACTCAGTATTTGCATTTGGATTGCCATTTTTGTCTGCAATACAGATTATATTAATCATGTATATAAATCGTTCATTCTAATTTGATGGAGTATGTTGTGATGATCCACTTCGCTCTTTAAAGAATTAAACGGCTTAAGCCCATAAAGATTTAGAGCTCAAGCCGCTTATTTTTCAAATGATTCACTCAACAGAGAGTTTACTAATATTATTTGGACAAGCCCCCTGTCCATCAACGAACAATTAAAACATTATTTAGAGGATGATTATTATTCTTCTTTCATCAATTTTTCAATAGGATTTTTCCAATTGATTTTCGCTTTAGGATAATTCATTAAAATTTCCTTCTCTAAAAATTTGAAATCATCTTTCGTCATACCGTGAAGTTTCATTGGATCATGCACCCAGACGAAAATCGAAACAACTTCAAAGGCATCTTCGGTTGTCCCTAAATATTTTTCACCTTCAAATAATGCCCCTTTATAAGAAATAAAGAAGTTTTTTCGTACATTTTTTACATCGTCATAAAAATAATATTGCCCCTTTTCATAGGCTTCATCTAATTTCCTTTTTGGATCTGTTAAGTAGCGAACAGCTTTATAAAATAAATAGATAATGAGGACAATAACTATAATGCGCAAAAGAAAACCCATAAAAGTTCCCCCTTGTATAAAAGGTATCATATCCTATACGATTAGGATAGATATATAGTTTCATTTTTTATAGAAAATGAGGGATAAAATTAATGGAATTTAAAGAACTGTTTAATATGCAAGCACAACTGGATTCATTTATTCAAAAAAATCAGCAAATCAACCGTGATGTGTTTTTAGAAAAAGGATTGGCGCTAACAATTGAACTAGCAGAGTTAGCAAATGAAACTCGCTGTTTTAAATATTGGAGCACGAAAGGACCTTCTGAACGAGAAGTGATATTAGAGGAATTTGTAGATTCTATTCATTTTCTGCTTTCATTAGGAAATGAGAAAGGCTATCGATTAGATGCTTGGCCGGAAATTAAGAAAAAGGAAAACTTAACGACGTGGTTTTTACAAACACAAGATGTAATATTATCATTTATTCATAATCCGACAGAGGATAATTACTTGCAAGTGTGGAAATATTATGGAGTGCTTGCCTATAATTTAGGTTTCACATTGGATGATATTATCCAAGCATACATTGCTAAAAACGAGAAAAATTACGAGCGGCAACGCAATGGATATTAAGGAGGATATTCATAATGAATTTGGATCAAACTCTGCAAATGTTGAAAGATTTGACTGATGCAAACGGCATCCCAGGAAATGAAAAAGCGCCGAGAGCAGTAATGAAAAAATATATCGAACCGTTTGCTGATAAGATTGAGTATGACAATTTAGGAAGCTTAATTGCTGAAAAATGTGGCGATGAAAAAGGCCCAAAAATTATGATTGCCGGTCACCTAGATGAAGTCGGCTTCATGGTGTCTCAAATTGATGAAAAGGGGTTTATTAAATTTCAAACTGTAGGCGGCTGGTGGGCTCATGTTATGCTTTCTCAGCGGGTAACGATTACAACTCGTTCAGGAGAAGAAATCATTGGCGTAATCGGTTCAAAACCGCCACATATCCTGCCTCAAGAACAAAGAAAGAAAACTGTAGATATAAAAGACATGTTTATCGATGTTGGTGCATCTTCAAAAGAGGAAGCGGAAAGCTGGGGAATACGACCTGGTGACATGATTACTCCTTATTTTGAATTCAATGTGATGAAAAACGAAAAATTGTTACTCGCAAAAGCTTGGGATAACCGAATTGGCTGTGCCATTGCCATCGAAGTGTTGAAACGATTACAAAATGAAAAACATCCAAATATCGTGTATGGTGTCGGCAATGTACAAGAAGAAGTAGGTTTAAGAGGTGCGAAAACGTCCACGTTTAAAATCCAACCGGATATTGGCTTTGCAGTAGATGTTGGAATTGCTGGTGATACGCCGGGGATTACTGCAAAAGAATCGACATCGAAGCTAGGAGCAGGGCCACAAATCGTTATTTACGATGCTTCGATGGTATCGCATAAAGGATTACGGGATTTTGTAATAGATGTTGCAGAAGAAAACAAGATTCCATATCAATTTGAAACGATGCCTGGTGGTGGAACGGATGGTGGTTCTATTCATTTAACTGGAAGTGGCGTACCAACCCTTTCCATTGGCGTTGCTACTCGTTATATTCATTCCCATGCATCCATTTTGCATCGGGATGATTTTGAAAATGCAGTAAAATTAATGGTCGAAATTGTAAAGCGGCTTGATTGGGATGCGGTGAATAAAATTAAATTTGATTGAGAGGATTAAACATCCTCTCTTTTTTTATTGGCATTTAGAACGCTTGAAGTTATCTTTATGCATAACATATACTATTATGAATAGAATGGAATGGACATCATTTTAATTTGTACGCATAAATATTAATTAAAATCAAAAATAAACTCGTTTTAGTTGAATTTTTATTCGTTTTGATTGAATATTCCTTCGATTGACAAAAAGATTAAAATATAATAAAAATACACTTGATTTAATAAATATGCAATTGTATAATGAATACAACCAAACGTTAAAGGAGCGGTAAGAATCAATGAAACTGTTGGAAGAAGTGCAGCTAAAGCCCGTTTCTAGTTTAAAGGGCAAAGATTTATTGACGCTGCTTGATTATACAAGTGAAGAAGTGCAAGAACTAATTAGTCTTGCAATAAAAATGAAAAAGGTAACGAAAAACGGAAGATGTCCAAAACTATTAGATGGAAAAATAATCGGAATGATTTTTGAGAAGAATTCAACTCGTACTCGTATTTCCTTTGAAGTAGGAATGCATCAATTGGGTGGAAAAGCGATTTTCTTACATGCAAGAGATATGCAACTTGGTCGTGGTGAACCAATTTCTGATACTGGCCTTGTGCTTTCAGGATATTTAGATGGCATTATGATACGTGCAAATTCCCATAAGATGGTAGAGGAGTTAGCTGAATACTCTACAATTCCTGTGATTAATGGATTAACGGATCTTTATCATCCATGTCAAGCATTGGCAGATATTGAAACAATCGTTGAAAATAAAGGAAAATTAAAAGGTTTAAAAACAGCTTATGTTGGCGATGGAAATAATGTTGCCCATTCGCTGGTAGTTGCAGCTGCCCATGTTGGAATGGATATTGTGGTTGCAACTCCTAAAGGGTATGAGCCAGATGAAATCATCATGAAGAAGGCTCAAGCGATTGCAGAGAAAAATGGCAGCACGGTTGTCGTAACAAATGATCCAATTGAAGCTGTGAAAGATGCAGATGTAATCTATACAGATGTATGGACTAGTATGGGGCAGGAAGAGGAAGCGGCTCAGAGATTAATAGACTTTAAAGGTTATCAAATCAATGAGGAACTTGTTGCTCATGCAAAACCTGACTTTATGTTCTTACATTGTTTGCCAGCTCATCGCGAAGAAGAAGTGGCAACATCAGTAATCGATGGACCAAATTCATACGTCTTCGAGCAAGCAGAAAACCGATTACACGCACAAAAAGCAGTGCTATTATCTCTATTAGCATAATAAGAACAGAAGAAAATATGTTGTAGCTCTGCCCCGAAAGCGCAAGCGGTAGGGGCAAGCAGAAAACCGACTCCATGCCCAAAAAGCAGTGCTATTATCTCTATTAGCATAAAAAGAACAGAAGAAAATATGTTGTAGCTCTGCCCCGAAAGCGCAAGCGGCAGGGGCAAGCAGAAAACCGATTACACGCACAAAAAGCAGTATTGTTATCTCTTTTAGCATAATGAAAATAGAAGAGAATCTGCTATAGCTCTGCCCCGAAAGCGGCAGAGGAAACTTTTATCTCTACTACTATGCAGATTAAAACATGTTTTCACTCGATGTGGATTTCTAGGTGGAATGAAGCATCGATATAAATAAAAGATACAAGGCAATCCGGGAGGCGCTGGATTGCCTTTTTACATGAAGGAATATTTTATTTAGAAGACCGTTTCTTTAAATCAATTAATTGATAAACAATCGCATTTGTTTGCAAATCTTTCGTACAAATGTGGCCTAATTCTTTCGAATAATAATATTGGTAACCATCGGAACTAACAATTTCCATTACAGGATGAAAGGTTCCAGCAGGTGTTGTGATTTTTTCCGACATGCTGGTTACGACATAGGTTACTGGTTGATACTCATCCTTAAATGAATAAGACCAACTCGTTCCAAGTTTTACTGGATACGGAATATGAAAATCTGTGATAATTTCTTCATTTTCTAAGTAACCAGTAAAAGTGAAGCCTTTTTTATCGATGCGATTTACATAATGGATGTATTGATTGTTTTCGTCGGAAACTTGCCACCAATCCCCTAGTTCGTCAGATGAAAGATACGAAAAATATTCTCGAGCGGTATAGCCCTCATTTAATTCATATATGTACTGGTACTGTTTATTGTACCCAAATCCACTTGAAACAGGAATAAAATCAGGTTCAATAATCCGAGACATAAAAGTGGAAAAGTGAGCGCGAGTAAGAGGTTGAGAAGGCTTAAAAGTGCCATCTTCGAATCCCGTTGTAATGTTATTTGCAGCTAATATTTTGATTGCTTGATAGAATGTATGGTTTTTGGAAACATCTTTAAACTCTTGGTTTGTTGTACCTTTTAAATGAAATGCATTAACTAATACTTGAGCCATTTCACCGCGCGTAATGGGTTCAAAGGGTCTAAAAGTATCTCCTTTTGGAAAAATTCCTTCATCCACGACTGCTGCGATGGCCTTATAAGTAACTTCATCGATTTTTCCTAAATCTTGAAATCCTGGAGCTGGTCGATTCTCTACATTAAGATTTAATGCTCTTGTAATCATTAATGCAACTTGGGAATTTGTAACATTGTTAGAAGGTTTAAAGGTTTGATCTTGATAACCTTTAATAATTCCTGAATCCGCAAGAAATTCAATTTCGAATATTGACGGATGGCTTTCAGGAACATCTTTAAAAGTAGCAGCATCTCCATGATTTACTTTTACGCAAAAAATTAACATACAAATGATAAAACTACTCCATAGCCATTGTTTCCAATTGTAATGTACTCCCACTTCACTTTCCCTCCTTCAATACTAGTTTGGATAAACTTATGAAATAATGATATTTTTACTAATTCTCATACTAGTATAAACGCTCTCTTTTTTTTGGTAAATGACGAATTAGAACTATTCAGGTATGATAGTAGTATTAACAATTGAATAATAAATTCATTATTGATATAGTTGCTAGTCTACAAAGGGGTGAGATGATTGAATGATCATAAGGGAGAATTGTTGTTTGATTTAATTAATGGGAAATGGATGTTATTGAAAAAAATAAAGAAAGGAAAATGGCAAGATATTAGTGATATTTACATAACAAATTCAGAATTTGCTATTTTATCAATAGTTTATAAGGATAAGCCATTAATTTCTCATGTAGCGAAACAAGTTCATTTTACAAGGCAAGCAACCCATAAATTTATCAAACAATTAGAGCAAAAAGGTTTGGTGGAAACGAATAAAGCGAACTTGAGAGATAAATATATTGAACTGACACCTTCGGGAGAAGCTTGCTATGAAAAATATATCGCTTTAAAAAAAGAATTGGAGAATATCATTGCAGAACATATAGGGGAAGAACAACTAAAAAGCTTGAAGGAAATTTTAAAAATGGAATGGGGGTTATATTAAATAAGGGCATGGAGAATCCATTCTCCAGCCCTTTAATTTTGAAATGCTTTTGATAATGTTTCGGTAAACTTTGCATGCTCTTCTTCAGTAGAAGTTTGCCACCACTTTTCTAAAAAGACACCAAGTCCTGGAAGTAGGTGCTCATCTCCTCGAGCGATTGCATCTTGAATTGTTTCCTGAAAATCTTGTGGGTTGTCTCCTTTAACATTTGCTGTAATGGCTTCTCTTATTTGAAAGTTCATACCATTCGCCTCCTCGAGTAGTAGTTTGTTACCACTCGATGAAATTATGCGTCATTTTCAATAACTCCTTGGAGAAACTTTTTTGGAGTAAAGTTCTTCTTAGCGCAACTTGCGTAATGTGTATGTGATTTTATGCTAATTGAAGCATACGGTTTAATGACAACAATGCTTCTTCCGTTGTTTCTCGGTCCACTTTAATGACATTTCCTTGTTCACCATTTTCAATCATTTCAAGCGCCCAAAGGAAATGTGGCAAATCGATACGGTTCATTGTTAGGCAAGGGCACATATTTTCATTGAGTGAGATGATGTGCTTGTCGGGATGCTCAGCAATAATTCGTTTCACTAAGTTCATTTCCGTTCCGATTGCCCAACTCGAGCCAGCAGGAGCATTTTTGATGGTTTCTACGATATATTTAGTAGAACCTGAAAGGTCTGCTGCTTGTACTACTTCAAAAGAACATTCTGGATGAACAATGACTGTCATTTCAGGATAGTTTTCTCGAACTTCTTGAACATTCTCCACTGTAAATCCTTGATGAACAGAACAATAACCATCCCATAAAATCACTTTTATGTCTTGGACATTGCCTTCATACTTGAATTCTCCAGAAATCGGATTCCATACAGCCATTTGTTCTAAAGGGATTCCTAATTCGTAGGCTGTATTTCTTCCTAAATGTTGGTCTGGTAAGAAAAAGATTCGCTCTTTTTGCGTAAGTGCCCACTCCACCATTTTTTTGGCGTTGGATGAAGTGACACAAGCACCGCCATTCCGCCCGGTGAATGCTTTTATCGCAGCAGTTGAGTTGACATATGTTAATGGGATAATTGTATCGCCGAAAAGGGCTGTTAACTTCTCCCATGCTTCTTCCGTTTGATAAATATTTGCCATATCTGCCATGGAACAACCTGCACGCATATCAGGCAAGTAAACAATTTGCTCATCGGTTGTTAACATATCAGCTGTTTCAGCCATGAAGTGCACACCGCAAAATACAATATGTTTAGCTTGTTTATTTTTAGCAGCTACTTGCGCCAGTTGCAAAGAGTCGCCTATTGCATCAGCAAATTGGATTACTTCATCTTTTTGATAATGATGTGCAGGGATAAATAATTGATCACCTAATTTTTCCTTTATTTCACGAACTCTCTTTTCCATTTCATCACGAGACAAGCGACGATATTTTTCAGGCAACATACCTTGAGTTGGAAGTGTGCAAATTGTTGACATTATTCAACATCCTTTCTTTTTACTAATGCACTAATATCTAAAGCGTTAACCGAATGGGTAAGGGAGCCGAGGGAAATCCATTCTACGCCAGATTCTGCGTACTTTCGCAAATTGTCTAACGTAATGCCCCCAGAAGCTTCCGTTGTTATATGTTTTGGAACAAGCGGCAACCATTGTTTAATTTCTTCAGGAGTTCGATTATCAAACATGATAATATCCGCACCAGCTTCAATTGCTTCTAACAATTGTTCTTTCGTTTCAATTTCCACTTCGATTTTTACCGTATGACCAATTTTTGATTTAGCTAATTGTACGGCCTTTGAAATGCTTCCAGCGAAAGCAATGTGATTGTCTTTTAACATAATGCAATCGTATAAGCCGCTTCGGTGGTTATATGCACCGCCTGTCCGCACAGCGTATTTATCGAGCATTCTTAGACCTGGCATCGTTTTTCTGGTATCACATATTTTTGCATTTGTTCCTTTAGTTAATTCAACAGCTTTTCTTGCGTTCGTTGCGATGCCGCTCATCCGTTGAATTAAATTTAAAATGACCCGTTCTCCGCTAAGCAAACTTTGTAAAGAACCCTCTATGATAGCGATTTGATCCCCCTTATGAACTTCATCCCCATCTTCTTTCAGCAAGGTGATGTTAAGGAAAGGGTCGAGCAACTTAAATCCGGTTTCGATTATCGTAGCTCCACAAAAGATTCCGTCCTCCTTTGCATAAAAAGTAAAAGATCCTTGATCTATACGGGAAAAGATGGTTTCGCTTGATAAGTCACCGTCTCCGATATCTTCATTAAAAAACTGTTTCAATATTTCTTGTAATTTGATTTTGTTCATAAAGTCCGTCCCTCACATGTAATTTTCCTTGTTTGAAGATAATCCACTTATTTTGCCAATCCTCATTAATTGATGGAAAGTCATTACGAATATGGGAGCCACGAGATTCTTCTCTAGTAAATGCTCCTTGAACAATTAAAGAGGCGGTAATATGCATAAATAACTGTTCAATCGTTCGTCTGTCTAATGCATCAAAATTGACATTTGCAAATTCCTCATAGGCAGGCAACTGTTCAATTAAATCCGTTAACGCTTTTTTTTCTCTTACGATGCCAGCCTTTAGGAACATTTCTTTTTGTAAGACACTAGGTTGCATTAATTTTGGGATGTTGGACGATTTATTGTCAATTTTTCGAATCGTATAGTTGTTTTGACGGCTGCCGTTATTTAGCAAATGTTCTGCCATCAATTTTCCAAAGGTAATACATTCTAACAATGAATTGCTGGCTAGTCGATTTGCTCCATGGACACCCGTACAAGCGGCTTCACCAATGGCAAGAAGTCTTGGGATATTAGTCCGGCCGTAAACGTCGCTGACGATGCCTCCCATAAGAAAGTGGCTTCCCGGTGCAATGGGTATGCGCTGATTCGATAAATCAATCCCTATCACTTTGCAAATATTAGTAATCGTAGGAAACTTTTCTTCAAAGTGCTCGATGTTCGAAATGTCGATATAAACTTCATGGCCATTTGTACGATGTTTATACATTTCGTAAGCGGTAATATGTCTTGGAGCTAAATCCGCAAGTGGATGAACTCTTTCCATAATTCGATTTCCATTTTCATCAACAAAATAACCGCCTGCTCCTCGAACTGCTTCAGAAACAAGTCCATGCGTTTTTCCATCCAAATAAATTAAGCTTGGATGGAATTGAATAAATTCCATATCAGCGATTTCGGCTCCTGCAAGGTAAGAAAGGGCAATCCCATCACCAAAGCTATCGGAACAATTTGAAGTATATTCATACAATGCTCCTACACCGCCAGTTGCAACAATCACGTATGAGGCTAAGTACGTAATATGATCTTCAAAAGATTTCGTTTTTACACCGATACATTCTCCATCATCATTAATGAGTAGTTCATAAGCCAACTCATATTCGTGAATTATGACGTTTTCAGGCAAAGAATCTACCAAAAAGTTTACTAGAGCTTTGCCCGTTGCATCGCCGCCAGAATGGATGATTCTTGGTTTGCTATGTGCTCCTTCAAGTCCAAGCAAAATCGAGCCATCAGGTGCACAATCAATAGGAAAATGATCGTTAATTAGTTGTTGAACAGTTTGTTTTCCTTCTTTTACAAGTTTTATTACATTTTCCACATCATGATGATGAAGGCCAGCAACAAATGTATCTTCTATGTGAAATCGGATGTTGTCTTCACTGCTTGTGACTGCAGCAATTCCTCCTTGTGCTTTGTATGAACTACCGTTTTTTATGTGATTTTTTGTGACAATGTGTACATCATACTTTTTTGCAAGGAGTTTTGCTGTTTGAAGAGCACTAATACCACTTCCTATAATGACAATGTCTGTGTTGATGATCATAGCATTACCTTCTTTACAGTTGTCTTGACACATATATTTACATAAAATAAATGATAAAACAAGCATTTTCATTCATAATTTCCGTTATGTAAAGTATGCTAAGAGTCCATAATTTTTGTAGAAATGGGGAATATCAATGATTTATCTAGATTATGCTGCGACAACCCCGATGATGGATGTAAGTATTGAGGCTTACAGTCTTGCTGCAAAAAGCGTATATGGTAATACATCCAGTTTGCATGATGCAGGTGGACAAGCAGCCTTTTTGTTAGAAAACGCAAGAGATGTTGTGGCAAATAAATTAGGCGTTAATCGGGACGGCATCATATTTACTGGAAGTGGTACAGAAGGGAATATCCTTGCAATAATATCTTTAGCCCGTGCAGGAAAAGGGAAACATATCATCACGTCAAGCGCAGAACACACGAGTGTACATGCAGCTATAAATACTCTAGAAAGAGAAGGTTATGAAATTACAAAACTACCGTTAACAAAACGAGGTATAGTTGATGTAAGCATGTTAGAACAATCGATTCGCCCAGATACTGTTCTCATTACAATCCAACATGTCAACTCAGAAATTGGTTCTATTCAACCGGTGAAAGAAATTGCCGAAGTTGCACAAAAATACAATATTTCATATCATGTAGATTGTGTTCAGTCCTTCTGTAAATTAGATGTAACGGAATTTTCAAAATTTGTTGATGGCATCACAGTATCCGCCCATAAAATTGGTGGACCAAAAGGCTGTGGTGCGGTATATTTAAATCCACGCAGAAGAATATTGCCACTTTTTCCAGGTGTGACTCATGAAAGGGGCTTAAGAGGCGGTACTGTCGATACCCCAGCGGTTTTTGCTTTTGCCAAAAGCGTAGAGCATTACCAGTATGACTTCAATAAATTTTGGAGTTTGCGAAACCAATTAAAAGAATCAATAAAAGATACAAACTGCTATTTTATTGAAGCAGACGAAGCTCATCAACTCCCAAGCATATGTGGCTTATGTATGAAGGGGGCGGAAGGGCAATACGTGATGTTGCGATTAAATGAAGAAGGAATTTGCATTTCAACCGGAAGTGCTTGCGATATTAACAGTGCATCAGGAACAAAGGCGATACTTGCCATGGGGCATAGCTTATCGGAAGCACGTACATTTTTCCGAATCTCTTTTGGAATGGATACAACAGAAGAACATATTTATCGACTTAGTAAAGCATTAGTAAATTTAGATCAAGATGTAAAAAAATAAATAAAGGCGGTTTATCAATAATGAAACGCATAGAATCGGCTCAAAACGCTTATGTGAAACATTGGAAAAAGCTAGTTACCAATAGGAAAGAGCGAGAAAAAACAGGAGAATTTATTGTCGAAGGATTTCATTTAGTAGAGGAAGTACTAAAAAATAAGGAACGAGTCATTCAAATCATTGTACGCGAAGGGGTTGAAATTCCCCGTGAATGGTCATTGAATGATGTAAAGATAGTGGAAGTAACGAACTCCATTGCGAAGGATATTGCAGAAACAGAAACTTCACAAGGTATATTTGCACATTGCAAACAAACAATGATTTCGGAAACTGAACAGGCATCATGGAAAAAATTATTGCTTATTGATGCAGTGCAAGACCCAGGAAATATCGGAACTATGATTCGTACAGCGGATGCTGCTGGAATCGATGCGGTTGTTTTAGGAAAAGGCTGTGCAGATATATATAATCCAAAGACATTGCGTTCGGCGCAAGGATCTCACTTCCATATTCCGGTAATTCGCGGAAATTTAATGGATTGGGTTGAAAAATTAAAAGAAAGAAACATTCCTTTGTATGGAACTGCTCTTGAAAATGCAGTTGATTATAGAGAATTACATAAGTCAGGAAGTTTCGCCTTAATTGTAGGAAATGAAGGTAGCGGTGTTCAAAAGGAATTGCTCGAGCAAACGACTCAAAACGTGATGATTCCGATTTTAGGACAAGCAGAATCGTTGAATGTGGCGGTTGCTACAGGGATTTTATTATATCATTTCATCGATTAACGAACTCTTACTTTTGCTTCTCGATTGAAGTAAAAGTAAGAGTTTTTCATTAAACGGATTGGATAATTATACAAGGTAGATACTTGAAACATAATCCAATTTATCGTAGAATAGTCTAAGATTTTTCCAATCATATGTGAATAAAGTGGAAATGCGTTGGAGCGGGAAGAGTAAATATTCAAACACTGCATTTCAGGGAGCATAAGCCATGACTGGAAGCTTATGTATGCAGCGAATATTGAAGTTCACCCCGCGAGCAGCATCCAGGACCAGAGTAAAGCTCTGTAAAGGATTGCCGGCGAATGCCGTTATGTCAATGAAGTGATTGCATTTTGCAATAACTAGGGTGGTACCGCGAATGTTCCTCGTCCCTTGAATTGGGGCGAGGTTTTTTTATTTGATTTGTAACATGTGAGTATGTCACAAAAAATGTAAATTTTGTAACAAATAATGGTAATTATTCAAACAAAAAATATTTTTCATTTAAGGAGGTTACATGATGGAACAGCAACTAAAACAAATTGAGCAAGAAGCCATTGAGAAAATTGCTGCATGCATGAACTTAAAAGAACTGAATGATGTTCGTGTTCAATATTTAGGGAAAAAAGGGTCCATTACGGAAGTATTAAAAGGAATGGGGAAACTTTCTCCTGAAGAGCGTCCTAAAATGGGGGCTCTAGCCAATACAGTTCGTGAAAAAGTAACTGAAGCGTTGGAGCAACGTGTCAAAGTATTAGAAGAACAACAAATTCAAGAACAACTAGAAAAGGAATCCGTCGATGTAACACTTCCTGGACGTAAAGTGCGCCTTGGCAACAGACATCCTTTAACGCGTGTTGTTGAAGAATTGGAAGATTTATTCATCTCCATGGGATATGAAATTGCAGAAGGTCCAGAAGTGGAAATGGATTATTATAACTTTGAAGCATTGAATTTGCCAAAAGGGCATCCTGCTCGCGACATGCAAGATACTTTCTACATTACGGAAGAAACGTTATTACGTACGCATACATCGCCGGTGCAAGCTAGAACAATGCTTGCGAAAAAAGGCAAACCGTTCCGTATTATTTGCCCGGGAAAAGTGTATCGTCGTGACACAGACGATGCTACTCACTCACACCAATTTATGCAAATTGAAGGGCTCGTGGTAGGAGAAAACATTCGTATGAGCGACCTAAAAGGTACGTTAGATAAACTCGCGAAAAAAATGTTTGGTGAAGATCGAGAAATTCGTCTCCGCCCAAGTTTCTTCCCGTTCACAGAACCATCTGTTGAAATGGATATTTCTTGTTTCCGCTGTGGAGGAAATGGCTGTAACGTATGTAAACATACAGGATGGATTGAAATACTAGGTGCCGGCATGGTGCATCCTAACGTACTGAAAATGGGTGGATATGATCCGAAAAGATTCTCTGGTTTTGCCTTTGGTATCGGTGTAGAACGTATTGCGATGTTGAAATATGGTGTGGAAGATATTCGAAACTTCTATATCGATGACATTCGATTCTTATCACAATTCCGACGTACAGAAGGGTAAGGGGGTATTAATATGTTAGTTTCATTAAATTGGTTGCAAGAATATGTAGATACACAAGGGCTGTCACCTGAAGATTTAGCAGAAAAAATTACTCGTGCTGGAATTGAAGTCGATTCCGTCATCGATCGATCTCAAGGAATGACGAATATCGTTGTTGGTCATGTCGTATCAAAGGAGAAGCATCCAGATGCAGATAAATTAAGCATTTGCCAAGTAGATGTAGGTACGGATGTAAGACAAATTATTTGTGGTGCACCGAATGTGGAAGCCGGCCAAAAAGTAATCGTTGCATTACCTGGTGCAAAACTTCCGGGTGGAATCAAAATTAAAAAAGCGAAAATGCGCGGTCAAGAATCGAATGGAATGATTTGTTCATTGCAAGAACTTGGAATTGAAGGGCGCGTTGTACCAAAAGCATATTCTGAAGGAATATACGTTTTACCGGAAGATGCAGTTCCTGGCAGCGATGCTTTAGAATTAATCGGTTTACGAGATTCTGTATTGGAGCTTGGTTTAACTCCTAACCGTTCCGATGCACTTTCAATGTTAGGTGTAGCCTATGAAGTGGGAGCAATTTTATCGCAAGATGTCAAATTACCAGAAATTCAATATGAAACTTCAAACGAAAAAGCGGAAGATTACATTAAAGTTAAAGTAGAAGCTACTAAAGAAAATCCATTATACGCTGCAAAAGTCATTAAAAATGTAAAAGTGGCAGAATCGCCATTATGGTTACAGCATTATTTAATGGCGGCGGGTATTCGTCCACACAATAACGTAGTCGATATTACGAACTATGTATTGTTAGAATATGGTCAACCGCTTCATGCCTTTGATTACGATTCACTAGGCACAGGTGAAATCGTTGTTCGATTAGCGAATGAAGGCGAAAAAATTGTTACTTTAGACGATCAAGAGCGCACGTTACAGAGTCATCATTTAGTCATTACAAATGGAAAAGAACCTGTTGCTGTCGCAGGGGTAATGGGTGGTGCCAATTCGGAAGTAACAGAAAACACAACAACGGTTGTACTTGAATCAGCTTATTTTGTTGGTCATTCAGTTCGTCAAACTTCAAAAGATTTAGGATTGCGTTCCGACTCATCAGTTCGTTTTGAAAAAGGTGTCGATCCAAATCGAGTTTTAGAAGCTCAAGAACGAGCTGCACAACTTCTTAGTGAATTAGCTGGTGGAGAAGTATTAGAAGGTACCGTATTAGTTGATGAGCTTGATAAAACACCAGCGCGAATTGTAATTTCACCAGATGAAATTAATGCAAAATTAGGAATGAAAATCTCCCTAGAAGATATGATTTCCATCTTACAACGCTTAAAATTTGAGGTGGAAGCAGCACGAGGTTTATTAATCATTGATGTGCCAACTCGTCGACAAGACATTAAAATAGAGGAAGACATCATTGAAGAAATCGCAAGACTTTATGGTTACGATGAAATTCCAATGACATTGCCAGAAGGTAAAATGCATATTGGTGGCTTAACTCCGTATCAAGAAAAGCGCCGCATTGTGCGCAATTTCTTAGAAGGAGCTGGATTGTATCAAGCAATCACCTACTCATTAACTTCTGCTGAATTGTCTCAAAAATTTGCACTGAAAAAAGAAGAAACAACGAAATTGTTAATGCCGATGAGCGAAGACCGTTCAACTTTACGTCAAAGTTTAATCCCTCACTTATTGCAAGCTGCAAGTTATAACTTGGCGCGTCAAGCGGATTCTGCTAGTTTGTATGAGATTGGGTCTGTATTCCTCGGGAAGACGGAGGAAGGTTTACCATTTGAAGAAGAGCATGTTGCCTTTGTCATTACTGGCAAATGGGTAGACGATGATTGGTTAGGGGATAAACGCAATGTAGATTTCTTCGCAGCAAAAGGCATTGTAGAAGGATTGCTTGAAAAACTAGGATTAACTGAACGAGTTACTTTTGAGAAAGCAGCAATGGACGGATTACATCCTGGTCAAACAGCAAATATATTACTTGATGGAGAACGTATTGGAGTAATTGGTGGTCTTCATCCATCAGAACGAAAAGAGTGGGATTTAAAAGATACGTATGTAGCGGAATTAAATTTACATGCCCTGTTGCGCACTGATGCAAAAGGAGTAGAATACGAACCGGTTCCACGCTTCCCACTTGTTACACGAGATATTGCCATTGAAGTAGATCGCTCTGTACCTGCTGGAGAACTTGAATCTATCATTCGTACATCAGGTACGAAATTATTAAAAGCTGTAAAAGTATTTGATGTATATGAAGGTGAAAATATCGATGCCAATAAAAAATCAGTAGCCTTCACATTAACATACTTTGATCCTGAAAGAACATTAACAGATGAAGAAGTAACAAATGCACATGAAAAAGTATTGAAAGCATTAAAAGAAGCTGGTGCTATAATTCGTTAAAGGTTTTAAAATTTATATATTTAAAGTAAGGCTGGATTTAGATTCCAGCCTATTTTTATCTCATCATTGCTCTTTGTGTTTAGTATGAGTAGAATGGGAAAATATTGTATAATTTTCTTGATGTAAACCAATGGATGAGGAGTGAAATCGCTTGAAAAAAATTAG
Source organism: Ureibacillus sp. FSL K6-0786 (assembly GCF_037965165.1). Lineage (GTDB taxonomy): Bacteria > Bacillota > Bacilli > Bacillales_A > Planococcaceae > Ureibacillus > Ureibacillus thermosphaericus. The sequence continues at coordinate 2,589,554 of NZ_CP150191.1, forward strand.
AAAAGCCATCATCCCAGCTGCAGGTTTAGGAACACGATTTTTACCTGTAACGAAAGCCATGCCGAAAGAAATGTTACCGATTGTAGATAAACCAACCATTCAATATATTGTTGAAGAAGCGATTGCTTCGGGAATTGAAGATATTATCATCGTTACGGGAAAAGGAAAACGGGCGATTGAAGACCATTTTGATCACGCCTTTGAACTGGAGGCAAATTTAATTGAAAAAAAGAAGTACGATTTGTTAGAAAAGGTACGTGTATCATCGGATATTGATATTCATTATATCCGCCAAAAACAACCTCTAGGCCTTGGACATGCCATTTGGTGTGCCCGTAAATTTATTGGTAATGAACCTTTTGCTGTGTTGCTCGGAGATGACATCGTTCAAAGTGATGTTCCTTGTTTAAAACAATTAATCAATCAATATGAAAAAACCTTTTCTAGCGTAATTGGCGTTATGGAAGTACCTGATAGCGAAATCCATCGTTATGGTGTGATTGATCCAATTTCCACCGATTCACCGTTAATGCAAGTGAAAATGTTCGTAGAAAAACCAACAAAAGAAGAAGCACCTTCCAACTTTGCGATTATAGGACGTTACATTTTAACACCCGAAATTTTCCGCTACTTAGAACAAAAGAAAATGGGGAAAGGCGGAGAAATTCAATTAACAGATGCTATTGAGGAATTGAATACGATTCAACGTGTGTTTGCATATCGCTTTGAAGGAAAACGATATGATGTCGGCAATCAAATGGGATTCATTGAAACGACAATTGATTTTGCGTTGCAGCGTGAAGATTTGCGAGAAGAAGTAAAACGTTTCATTATCGATAAAGCGCAACAATTATCAATACAAACACGTTCCCATTAATGAAATGCTAAATGAAATAATAAATTATAAGTAGTGATTATGTTTAATTGATAATAGAGTTTTGTAAATCACGATGAAAAAATTTCAAGATTCTATAAGAATATTTAAAGTAAAAAAATAAGAAATGAGGCAATTCCATTGACAACTCATTCTGTTCAAACAACATTATTGAATTGTTTATTCGATTATCAAGATATGGAAGCATATAAAGATCGAGTTAAACAAATTCACTTTGAATTAGAAAATTCAAAGGATATGACTGGTTGGATTAATTATCCATTAATGGACCATAAGGCGTTATTTAATGAAATTGAGGATTTGAAAAGTGAAATATGCATAAATGCGGATGTGTTTGTTGTAATTGGTATTGGTGGTTCATTTTTAGGAGCCCGTGCCGTTCAAGAAGCATTATCTCCTTATTTTGGTGTTCTCAAAGAGGGCATTGAGGTTATATACGTTGGTCATCATATGAGCGGGGCTTATTTAGAGCAATTAATTCATTATTTAGATGATAAAGAAATTTATATCAACGTCATTTCAAAATCTGGAAGCACGATGGAGACAGCTTTAGCATTCCGCGTGCTAAGACAGTATATGGAAAAACGCTATGGTGAAAATGCAGTTAATCGGATTATAGTAACAACAGACCCTGAAAGAGGAATTTTGAAAAATATAGCAGAAAAGGAAGGGTATAAACAGTTCGCTATCCCTTCGAATATAGGGGGCAGGTATTCAGTATTAACGCCAGTGGGGCTATTGCCACTCGCTGTATCTGGAATAGATATTCGATCTTTCATGGATGGTGCAAAAAATGCAGCTTTGGAATTAAAAGCGGTAGATTTAATGCGTAATCATGCATACCAATACGCAGTTATAAGAAATATCTTATATAACGAAGGGTACAGTGTGGAAATGCTAGCATCCTTTGAACCTTCATTAAAGAAGTTTCACGAATGGTGGATGCAGTTATTTGGTGAAAGTGAAGGCAAAGAAAGAAAAGGTCTATTTCCTACATGTGTTACGTTCTCCACTGATTTGCATGCAATCGGACAATTTATTCAAGAAGGAAGCCCCATTTTGTTTGAAACGCTTCTCCATTTCCATGAAATCGACGGGGATTATGACGTACCATATGATAGTCGAAATGAAGATGGATTAAATTATTTAGCAGGCCGCTCCTTTAACGAAATCAATGCAACTTCAAAACAAGGCACAGCCCTCGCCCATGCAGAAGGTGGAGTGCCAGTTATTCAACTAGAAATGCAAAAGCTTGATGCCTATCATCTAGGCTATTTAATCTACTTCTTTATGAAAGCATGTGCCATGAGTGCGAAGTTACTGGAAGTAAATCCTTTCGACCAACCTGGAGTGGAAGCGTATAAAAAGAAAATGCTTAAACTGTTAAAAAATGAACCATTAAAATGAAAAATATTATTCTACATTGGATTCTTCTATATTTTCAATTGGTTTTGGTTTCATAACACCATAAAAAGCTCCAAGTATACCACTAATTGTATGGATTAATCCGAATGTATAGATATTAAAAAAGACTAGATTTTTCGAATTGTTAAATTCAGAGAAGTCTCCTTCTATTGATTGCACAGATGAAAAATACACAAATAATCCAAGAAGCAATATTCCACCGGCAATGCCTATAAATTTTTCTATTCTTTTTGCAGAGCTTGTTACAGTTAAGAAATAGCGAAAAGTGGTAATTAAACTCAATATAATAAAAGGGAATAAGAAAATGATGCCAATGAATCCTAAATTACCAGTTGCTCCTTTCGGTTGCACCTCATACAATTGACTAACGAGTACAAAACCGAAAAAGGAAATGGCGATACTTATAAGCCAACTTAAACGAATCACATACATCATCCATTTCTTTTGCATTATTTTAAGGCTACTAGTATTATAACCTATCTTAAAAACATGTTCTTATTGAAAGAAAATTTATATACAAGGAAATACCAATATTTTGTAGAATTAAATAAAAGGAAGATTGAAGGGGGATGAGGAGTTTGTTGACGAAACAAGATACTGTACTTGTATTGATTGATATTCAAGGAAAACTTGCACGCATCGTGGACAACAGTGAATTTGTGATTCAAAATATCGCCAATATGGTACAAGGTGCTAAAGTGTTAGGTTTGCCTATTTTATGGCTTGAGCAGTATCCGAAAGGTTTAGGGCCAACTGTAGAAGAAATTTCACAGCATTTAGCAGATGAGAAACCAATTGAAAAGATTACGTTCAGCGCATATGATACACCGGAATTTGTCGCTGCACTTGAAGCAACAGGTCGTAAAAAAGTGTTAATTGCCGGTATTGAGACGCATATTTGTGTGTACCAAACGACAGCTCACTTGCTCCAAAATGGTTATGAAGTCGAAGTGTTAGCGGATTGCGTTTCTTCTCGTACAGCTTTAAATACACAAATAGGTTTAGAAAAAATGAAACAATGTGGAGCAAAAATAACGAGTGTTGAAATGGCATTGTTCGAAATGCAACAAATTGCTCGTGGAGATGAATTTAAAGCTATTAGTAAGATTATTAAATGATGATTGAGTGGTTGAAAATAAAAAATTATCATCCGATTTGGATGATAATTTTTTATTTTGAGGTATACCGTATTGTCTTTATTTATAGTCATATTATTGAATGCAGGAGGTTGTTTGTTTCATTTGTTATTCGTTATCCAAAAATTGATCATGTCGTTCACGGATTGATGGATTTTCTTTCTTTTTTGGAATATGAAATTCTTCTTCCATTCCAAATTCTTCGAGACTTGCTCCATTACTTCCCACAGATTGTTTGCCGCGTACAAAATCAAAATGGCGTCTATTGTTTTCTAAATCCATTCGATGATCCATTGTAGAACTCTCCTTTCGTTTTTAATATGAGCATTTTCAACGATGTTATGCATCTCAAAGTTTGTCATAAATTCCTCACAAGCGGAGTTTTAGGTGCACGTGTGTGAATGCTAAATGTACAAGATTGTGTATTAACCACACCAGTTTCACGAGTTAAGCTGGCAATCTCACAAACTGTATTAACTTAACTAATATATATCCATAATTATTTTTAATAAAATAATTTCATATTATTAATGAATAACTTATAGTGAGTAACAATATATTTTAAAGTGTGGATAGATTAATATGTGAAGTTTAGGAGGAAGGAACATTGTCAATTAATAAAGGGCAATTGATTGAGTTAATAGAAAATTTACCAAAGTCAGCACATATTACAACGTACTACTATTTAAAAGATTTAACGAAAAGTAGATTTGTACAATATGAAATAGAAGTTGAAGATTACTCATTCATCAATGAGCAAAATAAACAAATAGAAACGTACTGGATCGATGCTTTTATGGAGTATCATTTAGACTCGAAATAAAATAGCCTCCTATTTATAATAAAATAATTACCAATTCATAAAGAGATTGGTTGTTTCTAATATAAAAATATCTAGCAATTTATTCCTATTTCAAAAATATTTCAATAATTTTACGAGATAAAAAAGAAGAAACTTATTCTATCAAAGGGTTGGTAGATTAATATTTCAACGTAACAAAACTGTAAAAATCCTTCCAAAAATTTTGTGATGAATTCATCAATCATTCCTTTTATGATGAATTTACATCAAGAAGGAAGGATTGAAGGAAATGTACAAAAAATTAAAAAGAGGTGCAGGAGCACTTGTACTATCAATTGGATTATTAGTACCGGCAACGGCTTTAGCTGCAGGAACGTATACGGTTGTTTCAGGAGATTCGCTTTGGAAAATTGCTGTAAAAACACAAACAGGTGTACAAGAATTAATTAATGCGAATCCACAGTTAAAAAACCCTAATTTAATATACCCTGGTCAAAAAATTAATATCCCTGAAAAAGAAGGGTTGGCTTACGAAGAAGAAGTAGTACGACTTGTGAATGTTGAGCGTGCAAAAGCAGGTCTACCAGCATTAAAATCTGATTGGGAACTTGCTAGAGTTGCAAAACATAAATCTCAAGATATGCACGATAAAAAATATTTTGATCATACAAGTCCAACGTATGGTTCACCTTTTACCATGATGAAAAACTACGGAATCCAATATAAATCTGCGGGTGAAAATATTGCGATGGGTCAAAGCACACCAGAACAAGTGGTGAAAGCTTGGATGAACTCATCTGGCCATCGTGCAAACATCTTAAACAAAAACTTCACTCACATCGGTGTTGGTTACGTGAAGGATGGCCATTACTGGACACAAATGTTTATTCAAAAATAATGATAAAAGAGGCGCCTAAAAAGTCATTTTTAGGCGCTTTTCTTTACGTTTGCCGCTCACACTTCATCGCAGATAGAGGTGCGTTTCATATGACCGTCGCAGAGAAATATAATACTAGAGCCTTACTAGAATGTGCAAACTTATTAGTCGGGCTTTTTATCATCAATACCATATTTTGCTTTCAAAGTAGTAATTTTATATAATTCACTTTAAAGTAGCTTTTTCATAAAGGGGATATTATTGTGAAGCCGATCAATTTATTTTCTTTGCTGAATGCAAAAGAAGATTTATATGAAACGAATTTTATACAATATCTGGAGCAGTTCGGAATCAACCCAAGAATCCGAACGAGTGAATTTTATGATTTACATGCTTTCGTTGAAGAGTTGAGAAAGAAATCTAAAGTTATACATATTTACAATGGTTATTACGTCGGCTATATGATTAAGCAAATCGGAAAGGAATTTGATTTATTAAGAATTGGGAAAGACTGTGTCATCAATATTGAATTGAAGCGGGAAGGAAATGTAGAAAAGATAACGAAACAGCTTGTACAAAACCGTCATTATTTAAAATTTCTAGATGTGGATGTATACAATTTTACCTATGTTTCATCAATCAATAGATTATATAAGTTAAACGAAAACCATCAAATTGAAGAAGTTGATTTTCACTTTTTAATTGATAAATTAATACAACAACAAATACAAGTCATAGAAAATTTAGATGATTTGTTTGATCCGTCGAATTACTTAGTATCCCCATTCAATTCAACAGAAGCATTTATGGAAGATAAATATTTTTTAAGTGCCCAACAAAGTACATATAAACGAGAAATCATTCATGCCAAGCCGACGAATCAATCAAAAATATTTGCGATTGAAGGTGGCCCTGGTACAGGAAAATCCTTACTCACTTATGACATTGCGAAAGAGTATATTCGACAATCGAAAAATGTCATCATTTTTAACTGCGGACGATTAAATGGAGGACATTTGAAGCTAATTGAAGAATACAAATGGCCAATTGTGCCAATTAGTAAGTTTCAAAAGGTCATACATAAAGAAACGGATTTATCAAAATATGACTTAATTATTTTCGATGAAGTACAGCGTTTATATATTCATAAATTACAGAGCTTCATTCATCTCTTAGAAAAATCAAAAACGAAATGTATATTCTCGTACGACCCTAATCAAGTATTAACGACTGTTGAAATGAGAAATAAAGTACCAAAAATCATCGAGACGACATTGAAACCTGTGAAGTATGAGTTAACAGAAGTTGTTCGATATAATAAAGAAATCCATTCATTTATTAAGAAGTTGTTTGATCTATCGACGGAAGTGCCTGTACAACAATATTCTAATGTGAGCATTCAATATTTCTCATCCATTCAAGCGACAAAGAGTTACCTGTATTTTTTACAGCAAGCTGGTTGGAAAGTGATTGATTTCACGCCTTCAAGGTTTATTGATCGCTCCAACAATCAAAGCAATCCATTAGCAGTGACAACCGCTGACGTAATCGGGCAAGAATTCGATTATGTTGTAGCAGTAATTGATGATTCGTTTTACTATAAACCGAATCATAAATTAGCAGCCAAAATGAATTTCAAGAAGCCGTATTATCAACCGACGAAAATGCTTTATCAAAACATTAGCAGAGCGAGGAAAAAACTGCATGTAGTTGTTGTCAATAACTTAATTGTAATGGATAAAATTTTAAAGATTTTAAATGGTTAATATCACCCTATTTCTTACCAATTTGTACTTAGATGATTGGAATGAATAGCAATATAAAATGGTCGATTCCACAATCGACCATTTTGAATGTTAGTCATCTACTTGCGAAGTTTTCATAAATCCTTTTGGCTTTTTTAGTGTTCGCAAAATGCCATTTTGCGATAGAACGGAGAACATTTTCACCTTGCTGCAACAAAATTTTTGCTGCCATTTCATCGACCAAATGACTAGCGCCTTTTTGAAGGGGAAACCCAACAATGTCAGATAGGCGATCCATTTCGATTAAAAAAGCATAACGCGCTATGATGGAGGCGGCTGCAACAGCGATATGTTGCTGTTCAGCTTTTGTCGAAAAAAGAACGTTTTCGCGAATGATTTCTTTTTCATTTTGAATATATTGATAGTACGTGTCTCTTTCTGCAAATTGATCAATTAATATATAATCCGGTTTTTCCGGTGAAATTTTATGGAGCACATGTTTTAAAGCTTGATTGTGCAGCATGGCTTTCATTTTTCCTTGAGTTAAGCCGCGGCTTTGCAAATCGTTATACTTGTCATTGCGTAATGTTAAAAGGCTATGAACACAAGTTGCAATTAAATGAGGTGCAATTTCTCGGATTGCTTGATCGTTTAGTTGTTTAGAATCTTTTACTCCCAGTTCTGTTACTAGTTCAATTTTGTCATTTGGTACGTAGACAGCAGCGACTGTAATTGGACCGAAATAGTCTCCAGTTCCTGTTTCATCAGATCCAATAACAGACAATTTTGAAAAGTTTTCCGGAAGTGTATCTCCTATTGAGTTTATGTTTTGTTGATTGTTTTCATCAGTTAGAGCGAATTCGTTAAATCGGCTAGCTTCCCGTTGAGCTCCTAAACCCTGAAACATTACTTTTCCAGAACTGTATACGGTGATGGCTACATCGGGGAGTTTTGCTGCAAATACGACACCAGGTGTATTACGTTCTACCTTATGTTTTAAGTAATACGTTTCTATTTCATTGAGTTGTTGTGGTAATAATTTTAAGACGATATTGTTCATGATACGACCCTTTCTCCCAAGAAAGATTTAAATTGATTTTATCAAAAGGAGATTGAGAATGAAATTCTACAATATCCCTTTTAACTCTAGGTTGTATGACAACGAATAAAGATGATATGATAAACTTATTGATTCTAATAAAACATAAATATATGTAATTAACAGCTCCTATGAAAAAATATCGAGCTTCTAGGAGGTGCCCACTTGGCTGAGCAAGAGAAAAATAAAATAGAAGTCGAAATATATGGCCATACTTATAAATTAGTAGGTAATGAATCCATTGGTCATTTACGATTAGTCGCTTCTATCGTAGATGATAAAATGAGGGAAATTAAATTACATAATCAATCTCTCGATACGACTCAACTAGCTGTGTTAACCGCAGTGAACAGTGTTCATGAGTTTTTAAAGCTCAAAGAAGAAGTTGAGAGATTAGAAGAAGAATTGAAAAAACTGAAGGGTTGAACTGCATGTTAGATATCATATTGCTTTTTGTTTTTGCTGCTAGTTTATTAATAGGAATGAAGCGCGGTTTTATCATGCAAGCAATTAATCTTGTTGGTTTTCTTGTTGCGTTAATCGTGGCTTACATTTACTATAAACCGCTAGCAGAAAAATTTGTGTTATGGATTCCATATCCGGGGTTGCAGCCGGACTCTTCTCTTACATTAGTGTTGGATGCATTGGATGTAGATAAAACATTTTATCGTATTATTGCTTTTGCGGTAATCTTCTTTGTTGTTAAACTTGCCATGCAAATTGTTGCTTCGGTATTTGATTTTTTAACATTTTTACCAGTATTAAAATCTTTTAATCGCATTTTAGGGGCATTACTATGCTTCGTGGAATTTTATTTTATACTTTTTATTTTATTATATGTTTTCGCATTATTACCAATTGATGCTATTCAAAAACTCATGGGAAGTTCATTTATTGCCAATTTCATGCTTGAACATACCCCAATCGTAACTCAATTATTCCAAAAACTATGGTATATTTATTTGGAAAATCAATAAACAACGAAATGATTGTCAAAAGTATCTTCCATCAACACAGCGGAGATACTTTTTTGCGGTTTAAAATAGAAAAAGGGTGGGACAGTTGAATAAAAAAATTGTCATTCGTACATTGGAAAAAATTGCGTTGTATTTGGAGCTTAAAGGAGAAAATCCGTTTAAAGTATCCGCCTTTCGAAAAGCGGCGAATGCATTAGAGTTGGATGAACGAAGTCTTGAAGAAATTGATGATTTTACGAAAATTAAAGGGATTGGAAAAGGCACGGGAGCAGTCATTGAAGAGCTGATTCAAACGGGAGAGTCCCAACAATTAATCGAATTAGAAAAACAAATACCGAAAGGCTTAATCCCTCTATTAAAAATACCTGGCCTTGGCGGTAAAAAACTTGCAAAGCTATACCAGGAACTTGGAGTGAGTAGTCGTGAAGCGTTGAAGGAAGCTTGTGAATCCAAAAAGGTACGATCATTGCCTGGGTTTGGACCGAAAACGGAAGAGAAAATTTTGAAGGAACTTGAACAATTTGGAGAACGAACAGGAAGACTTCCTATTTGGTATCTTGAATCGGTTGTGAGAGAAATAAATCAACTACTTGCATCCATTGAAGAAATTGAACGATATTCTGTTGCCGGGAGTTTCCGTCGGGTGAATGAAACGAGCAAAGATTTGGATTTTGTCATTGCCACAAAAAGTCCTGAAAAAGTTAGGGAACAGCTTTTAAGTGAATTAACAATAAAAGAAATCGTTAGCAGTGGAGACACAAAAGTGTCCATCATATTGGATTTGGACGAGCTTGTCAACGTTGATTTTCGATTAGTGGCAAATGAAGAATTTATCACAACACTTCATCACTTTACCGGTTCAAAAGATCATAATGTTCGCATGCGTCAATTAGCAAAAGAACAAGGGAAGAAAATTAGCGAATATGGTGTGGAACAACCAGATGGACAAATCCTTACATTCCATTCGGAAAAAGAGTTTTTCGCTCATTTTGGACTTCCTTACATTCCGCCCACTGTTCGCGAAACGGGACAAGAATTGGATCGGTTAAATGAAATTAAAGAATTGGTTACAATAGAAGATATTAAGGCTGATTTACACATGCATACCACTTATTCTGACGGTGCTCATTCCATAGCAGAAATGGGAGAAGCGCTTATTTCAAAAGGCTATCATTTTGGAGTGATAACAGACCATTCTCAATATTTGAAAGTAGCAAATGGTTTAACACCGGAAAGGTTAAAAAAACAGCGTGAAGAAATTGAAGCTTTTAATGAAGCTCACCCTGATTTTACTTTATTTTCGGGAACAGAAATGGATATTTTGCCTGATGGTTCCCTCGATTATGATGATGACGTATTAAAAAATCTGGATTTTGTGATCGCCTCCATTCATTCAAGTTTTTCTCAACCTCAAGAAAAAATTATGGAACGATTATTTGCGGCGATTCAACATCCCTACGTTCATATGATTGCACATCCAACTGGTCGAATTATTGGTGAACGTGAAGGATATAATCCTAACGTTGAACAATTAATTCATTGGGCGAAAGAGTATGGGAAAATTTTGGAATTGAATGCTAGCCCATACCGATTAGATCTATGTATAGAACATTTGAAACTAGCGATGGAACTTGGTGTTCCTATTGCAATCAATACAGATGCCCATGCGATTGAACAACTTGATTATATGGAAATCGGTACAAAATATGCGCAAAAAGCGTGGTTGAAAAAAGAACTAGTTGTCAATACATGGAGCGTTGAACAGTTCAAAAATTTTATTCGGAAAAATAAGTAAACATATGTACAGACAGGAGTGTTCAGAGTGATTGCTGAACGAGCATTAAAAACCCTTGAATTCGATAAAGTGCGTGAGCAAGTGTCAGACTTTTGTACATCTTCCTTAGGGAAGCAACAAATAGAGCAGCTTGTGCCAGAGCCAAACTTTGAAAAGGTTGTTGAACTTTTAGAAGAAATGGATGAGGGACTAGCCATCCTACGGGTAAAAGGACATGTGCCAATGGGAGGTATTTTTGATATTCGTCCACATACAAAGCGGGCACAAATAGGCGGTATGCTAAGTGCAATGGAATTGATGGAAATTTCAAGTACTATTAGAGCAAGTCGAATTTTAAGAAATTTTATTGAAGATATCGAAAATGATGAAGAAATTCAAATACCACATTTTATTGAAAGAAAAAATAATATGCCGATTTTAACAGCGGTACAGCATGAAATTGATCATTGCATTGATGAAAATGGAACGGTGTTGGATTCCGCTAGCGTGGAATTACGGTCAATAAGACAACAACTGCGCTCAGAAGAAGCGAAAGTGAGACAAAAACTTGATAGTTTAACGAGAGGCCCTAACGCAGCAAAAATGCTTTCGGATACTATCGTAACAATTCGAAATGACCGTTATGTTATCCCGGTAAAACAGGAATATCGAAGCTACTACGGCGGGATTGTTCATGATCAATCTTCTTCAGGGCAAACTTTATTTATTGAGCCGGAATCAGTTGTGCAAATCAATAATGAAATTCAACGTTTAAAGGTTCGTGAAAAGGCTGAAATAGAGAAGATTTTACTTGCCCTTACGGAAAAAGTCCAAGAAGTAGCGAACGATTTATTTGAACTAGTTAAAATACTAGCGGATATCGATGTCATATTAGCGAAGGCGAAATACGGTGTGGCACAAAAATGCTCAAAGCCAAGCGTGAACAATGAAGGATATATTCGTCTAATACAAGCAAGACATCCCCTAATCCCAATGGATGTAGCGGTGCCGAATACAATTGAATTTGGTCGAGAATATACAGCAATTGTGATTACTGGGCCAAACACAGGGGGGAAAACCGTCACATTAAAAACGGTTGGATTGTGCACCTTAATGGCACAAGCGGGAATACCAATACCTGCATTAGATGGCTCAGAGCTTTCCGTTTTCAGTCAAGTATTTGCGGATATTGGTGATGAGCAATCCATCGAACAATCGCTATCCACTTTCTCATCCCATATGGTGAACATTGTCGATATATTAAAACACTTTGATGAAAACTCGTTAATTTTGTTTGATGAACTTGGGGCAGGTACCGATCCGCAAGAGGGGGCGGCACTTGCGATATCAATTTTAGATGAAGTTGTGGATAAAGGGGCGCGCGTTATGGCTACAACCCATTATCCTGAATTAAAAGCATATGCGTATAACCGAAAAGGAGTTATCAATGCAAGTGTTGAATTTGATATTGAAACCCTTAGTCCTACTTATCGATTATTAATAGGCGTTCCGGGACGATCCAATGCATTTGAAATTTCGAAGCGTCTCGGCTTAAAAGATTCCATCATTAATCAAGCGAAATCTTATACAGGTACTGACCGTCGAGAAGTAGAGTCGATGATTGCTTCATTAGAAGAAAGCAGACGCCGCGCTGAACAGGAAGTAGAGGAAGCGCATGAAATTTTAGAAGAAGCACAACAATTGCATGCGCAGTTAGAAGAAAAATTGAGTGCATTTAACGAAAAGAAAGAAAGCCTTGAACAAAAAGCGAAGGAAGAAGCGCGGAAAATTATTGAGGATGCGAAAAAAGAAGCAGAACATATCATTAAAGAATTACGTGAAATGCAGCAAAATGCTAATCAAGTTATTAAAGACCATGAAATCATCGAAGCGAAAAAGCGTTTAGAAGACGCATTACCAGCAGAAAATCCAATTTTGAAAAAACAAGCGAAAATTCGTGAACGAGCACAAAACTTACAACCTGGTGATGAAGTAAAAGTATTAAGCTACGGTCAAAAAGGAACGCTAATTGAAAAAGTTTCCGATAATGAGTGGGTTGTGCAAATCGGTATATTAAAAATGAAAATGGATGAGTCAGACTTAGAATATGTGAAGCCAGAAAAAGAAAAACAAAGAATTACATTGACAACGGTGAAAAATCGCAATAGTCATGTTAAATTAGAATTAGACTTGCGAGGAGAACGGTTAGAAGATGCCATCATGAAAACAGAAAAATATCTTGATGATGCCCTACTTGCCAACTATAGCCGTGTAACAATTATTCATGGAAAAGGTACAGGGGCTTTACGCCAAGGAATTCAAGAATATTTGAAAAAACATAAACGAGTTCGTTCTTTCCGATATGGTGAAGCTGGTGAAGGTGGCTTAGGAGTAACTGTCGTTGAATTAAAATAAAGGGGATGGTGAATGTGGGTACAACTTTTTGGCAACATCCTTTAATAGAAACAGCAGGCTATTTTAGTGTTGTTGTATTATGTTTAATAGTTTCAATGGTCTTATTTGAAATGGTGACAAAATATAAAAATTGGGAAGAAATTAAAAAAGGAAATGTTGCCGTCGCCCTTGCTACTGGAGGAAAAATACTAGGTGTTTGCAATATATTCCGCTATTCCATTGAAAGGCATAATACTTTTTTTGAAATGATTGGTTGGGGGTTGTACGGGTTTATTTTGCTTATCATCGCATATTTTTTATATGAATTTTTAACCCCCCATTTCAATGTCGATCAGGAGATTGCAGCGGATAATCGTTCAGTTGGATTGATTTCATTCACCATTTCACTTGGACTTTCCTTCGTCATCGGTGCCAGCATCATTTAGGAGGTTCCAATGGACAAATTAGCAAAAGTGCTTATCGTTGTAGCTGTCTTATTTTTTATTATAGGATTTTATTATTTACTTTCACTATAATGGTTATTATTAAAATTTTAATACTAGTAGAAACGTTAACATGCGTTTCTACTAGTTTTTTTATTGTTACAAAGTTATTAATAGTTATATCAAAATAGTAAATAACCCTATTATTCGACATTTTTCGTCATAGAAAATAGTATTAAAATTATTGAATGAATAAGAAAAATTAAGAATTAAAGTAGAAAAAATTTATAATTCTAAAAAAATAGTTTGAAAGACCATTTCTTTTCAATTATAATAAATGTAACAATTGCAAGAAAATTTGAACATTTGCGCAAGGGGGATGTGTTGATGTCTAGTAAAATTTGGCTTAAACATTATCCTGCTGAGATACCGCATACGCTGGAGTATGAAGAAATTCCCGTCCAAACATTTTTGACAAGAGCATACGAAAAAAATCCAAAAAAATGTGCAATACATTTTATGGGAAGGGAATTGGATTATCAAGAGCTGTATGAATCAGCATTAAAATTTGCCAACTATCTTCGTTTTTTAGGGGTTGAAAAAGGAGATCGGGTAGCAATCATGTTACCAAACTGTCCACAGGCAGTTATAGCTTATTACGGTATTTTATATGCAGGAGGAATTGTCGTTCAAACAAATCCGCTTTACACAGAGAGGGAATTAGAGTATCAAATGCAGGACTCTGAAGCAAAAGTAATTTTGGCATTGGATATTTTATACCCAAGAATCATGAAAGTCATTCATCGAACACAAATTGAAAACGTTATCATCACGGGTATTAAAGATTATCTTCCATTTCCGAAAAATCTCGTATATCCTTTTATTCAGAAGAAACAATATGGCTTTAGTGTCAAAGTAGAACATCGAGGTTCCACACATTTATTCACGGAAATCATGAAGGTTGAAAAACCGAAACCAATTGATGTGCCTTTTAATTTTGAAGAAGATTTAGCCCTTCTTCAATATACTGGTGGTACGACTGGCGTTCCTAAAGGGGTAATGTTGACTCACAAAAATTTAATTGCCAATACAATGATGTGTGATGCATGGTTATATAAATGTGAGGAAGGAAAAGAAATTATATTAGGATTGCTTCCTTTCTTCCATGTATACGGCATGACTACAGTGCTGATTTTATCCGTCATGAAATCAAACAAAATGGTATTGCTTCCTAAATTTGAAGTGGAACAAGTGTTAAAAACCATTGATAAACAAAAACCTACTTTATTCCCTGGTGCACCAACAATGTATATTGGTCTATTAAACCATCCGGATTTATCTAAATATGATTTGTCTTCCATCAATGCATGTATAAGTGGTTCTGCTCCACTACCTGTGGAAGTACAAGAAAAATTTGAAGAAATCACTGGTGGGAAACTTGTAGAAGGCTACGGCTTAACGGAAACTTCACCAGTAACCCATGCAAACTTTATTTGGGGAAAACGAGTAGTTGGCTCGATTGGAGTTCCTTGGCCTGATACAGAAGCGGTGATTATGAAACCAGGAGAAAATGAAATTTTACCACCTGGAGAAGTAGGAGAAATCGCGATTCGTGGACCTCAAGTGATGAAGGGATATTGGAAACGCCCTGAGGAAACTGCAAAAGTGTTTGCAGATGGATGGTTCTTAACTGGAGATTTAGGATATATGGATGAAGAAGGATATTTCTATGTTGTAGATCGTAAAAAAGATGTCATTATCGCTGGCGGATTTAATATTTATCCGCGAGAAGTAGAGGAAGTATTGTACGAACATGAAGCGGTTCAAGAATGTGTTGTAGTTGGAGTTCCAGATCCATATCGGGGAGAAACGGTGAAAGCTTTCATTGTATTAAAAGAGGGTAAAACAGTGACGGAAGATGAATTAAATAAATATTGCCGCAATAATTTAGCTGCTTACAAAGTACCTCGCATTTATGAATTTAGAGATTCACTACCGAAAACAGCAGTAGGAAAAATTTTAAGAAGAACATTAATTGATGAGGAAAAACAGAAAGCTAAGGAGCTTCAAGCGAAATAGCATTAGTTATTGACAGAAAGTTCATGAAATTATAATATGAAAATATGAATGAATAATCATTCATATTTTCTTATTTTTTTGGTGGTGAACATCATGAATCGAGATAAACCGAAATACATGCAAATAATTGAAGCAGCAGTTATTGCGATTGCCGAAAATGGCTATCATCAAACACAAATTTCAAAAATTGCTAAACAAGCAGGTGTTGCAGACGGGACCATTTACCTGTATTTTAAAAATAAAGAGGATATTTTAATTTCCTTGTTTAAAGAAAAAATGAGAGTTTTTATTGAAAATTTAGAAGAAATCATTCAAACTGGTGCTAACGCCTCTGACAAACTATCAAAAATGATAGACAACCATTTTAGTGTGTTGGCCAATAATAAACACCTTGCGACAGTCACCCAATTAGAATTGCGCCAATCAAATAAGGAGCTTAGGTTAAAGATTAATGCAATTTTAAAAGAATATTTGAATCTTCTTGATAATATATTGGTAGAAGGCATGATGAATGGCGAATTTAATCCAACAATGGATGTGAGAGTTGCAAGACAAATGGTATTTGGAACAATCGATGAGACAATTACGTCTTGGGTGATGAATGATTTCAGATACAGCCTCTTAGATAATGCACCTAAAGTAAAGCATCTACTATTGAATGGTCTAAAAAATAATTAAAAGGAGTGTCTTCATGGAATTTCTAAAATGGAGAGCAGAAGACGGTGTTGCGATTGTAACAATCAATCGTCCGCCAGCAAATGCACTAGCACAACAGCTAATCCGTGAATTAGACGAATTGATGACTGAAGTTGAACATAATAATGATGTTCGAGTTGTTTTACTTCACGGTGAAGGACGTTTCTTTTCAGCAGGAGCTGATATTAAAGAGTTCACAGATGTTTCATCTGAACAACAGGCAGTAAATCTCGCAGAAAATGGACAAGCTGTTTTTGATCGCTTGGAATCTTTCCCAAAACCTGTCATCGCAGCAATTCATGGTGCCGCACTTGGCGGTGGATTGGAACTTGCGATGAGTTGCCATATTCGATATGTCGCTGAAGACGCGAAGTTGGGTCTTCCTGAATTAAATCTTGGAATTATTCCTGGATTTGGTGGAACACAAAGATTACCGCGATATGTCGGATTAGCAAAGGCTGCTGAAATGATTTTTACAGGAGAGCCGATTTCAGGGGCAGAGGCCGTACAATGGGGGCTAGCAAATAAGGCTGTACCACAAGAAGAACTTTTACCGCAAGCATTAGAATTGGCGAAAAAAATTGCCAAAAAGAGCCCGGTTTCATTAAAAGCTGCTATTCATGCATTACAATACAGTAAGAAATCATTCGAAGAAGGAATCAAAGCGGAAGCAGAGCAATTCGGCATTGTATTTAATTCAGAAGATGCAAAAGAAGGAATTCAAGCATTTATTGAAAAACGCCAACCTACTTTTAGTGGCAAATAATTTTTAGGAGGTAATTTACATGAACATTTTCGTATTAATGAAACGCACTTTTGATACAGAAGAAAAAATCGTCATTCAAGATGGAAAAATTCAAGAAGACGGCGCTGAATTCATTATCAATCCATATGATGAATATGCCATTGAAGAAGCAATTCAAGTAAGAGATCAACATGGTGGAAAAGTAACGGTAATCTCCATCGGCAATGAAGAAGCGGAAAAACAACTGCGCACGGCTCTTGCAATGGGTGCTGATGAAGCGGTTTTAATCAATACAGAAGATGATTTGGACGAGCTAGACCACAGTGGTGCAGCTTATATTCTCGCTGAATATTTAAAAGACAAAGAGCCAGATTTAATCTTGGCAGGAAATGTTGCAATTGATGGTGGTTCTGGTCAAACTGGACCAAGAGTTGCTGATTTATTAGGCATTAATTATGTAACAACGATTACAAAATTAGAAATTGATGGAAATAACGTGAAAGTTGTTCGTGACGTTGAAGGAGATTCTGAAATTATAGAAACGAGCTTGCCTTTATTAGTTACAGCTCAACAAGGATTGAATGAACCGAGATATCCTTCTTTACCAGGTATTATGAAAGCGAAGAAAAAACCGCTTGAAGAGTTAGAATTAGATGATTTAGACATCGATGAAGATGATGTTGAAACAAAAATTGAAACAGTGGAAGTATTTTTACCACCACAAAAATCTGCTGGTCGCATCTTAGAAGGAGAACTAAAAGACCAAGTGAAAGAATTAGTAAATTTACTTCATACGGAAGCAAAAGCGATTTAAATTTTCTGAACAATTAGAATGGATTGAAGAGTATTAGATTTCATTAGATTCGTACGGTAATGGAGGGAAAACAATGGCAAAAAAAATATTGGTATTAGGAGAAGTACGTGACGGTGCTTTACGTAATGTTTCATTTGAAGCAATCGCTGCAGCAAAGCAAATCTCAGATGGTGGAGAAGTTGTAGGCGCGTTATTTGGCGATCAAGTAGCAGATCTTGCAAAGGAATTAATTGCATATGGAGCTGACCGAGCGCTCGTTGTGGAACATCCACATTTAAAAACATATACTTCAGATGGCTTCAGCCAAGCTTTATTAGCTCTTGTGGAACAAGAAAAACCTGAAGGAATCGTTATTGGGCATACGTCTTTAGGGAAAGATTTATCACCTAAAGTGGCATCTCGCCTGCAATCTGGATTGATTTCAGATGTAACAGAGATTGAAGGAACAGGCGATGATGCACTATTTGTACGTCCAATTTACTCAGGTAAAGCTTTTGAAAAAGTAAAAATTAAAGAAGGACTCGTGTTCGTGACAGTTCGTCCTAACAATATTGCGCCACTTGAACGAGATGAAAGCCGCACAGGAGACGTTCAATCTGTATCTGTAGATATTAAAAACTTGCGTACGATTGTAAAAGAAGTTGTTCGCAATGCAACAACAGGTGTTGATTTATCTGAAGCGAAAGTAATCGTGTCTGGCGGTCGCGGTGTAAAATCAGCAGAAGGATTTGAACCATTAAGAGAGCTTGCCAACTTACTGGGCGGTGCAGTAGGTGCTTCCCGTGGTGCTTGTGATGCGGGTTATTGCGATTATGCAATGCAAATTGGTCAAACAGGTAAAGTGGTAACACCAGATTTATACATCGCGTGTGGTATTTCTGGTGCAATTCAGCACTTAGCAGGTATGTCTAACTCAAAAGTAATTGTTGCAATTAACAAAGACCCTGAAGCAAACATTTTCAAAGTTGCTGATTATGGAATTGTCGGCGACTTATTTGAAGTCGTTCCGTTATTAATTGAAGAAATTAAAGCATTAAAAGTAAATTCTTAAAATCTAAAACTGGTAATCTCCTCACCACATCTCAAATCTCAGAGATGTGGTTATTTATTGTGAAAAAGTAAATCATTAAAGGAATTTGTTTGTTAGATGAACGGATTTCAATTTCTTAAAACACTTTACTACCCTTTGAATTTTTAACGTGCTATACTACTAAAAGATGTTACATTAAGGAGGCATTTTATAAATGGCAATTGTACATGCTACTGATCAAAACTTTTCACAAGAAATCTCTTCTGGTTTAGTATTAGTAGATTTCTGGGCAGCTTGGTGTGGACCTTGTAAAATGATTGCACCTGTATTAGAAGAACTCGATGCCGAAATGGGTTCAGAAGTGAAAATTGTAAAAGTTGATGTTGATAACAATCCAGCAACAGCTGCTGAATATCAAATTATGTCGATTCCATCTTTGCTTTTATTTAAAGATGGCCAATTAATTGCAAAAACTGTTGGCTTCCAACCAAAAGAAGCATTAGTTGAATTCATCAACAACAATAAATAATATTCAACCGAGCACAAAGAATTTGTTTGTGCTCGATTTTTTATTTTGGATATGATTATTGATTTAAAAGAAAACTTATCGATTTTTGCTTTAAGATATTCGTATAATAGAGTTAAAGTAGGTTGATTAAATGTAAGGTGATACTCCATGAATGAAACAATTCAAAATAAATTGGCGCTGTTACCAGATTTGCCTGGATGCTACTTAATGAAAGACCGACAAGGAACGGTTATTTACGTCGGAAAGGCAAAAGTCTTAAAAAATAGAGTTCGATCCTATTTTACTGGTTCCCATGATGGTAAAACTCAACTGCTAGTTAGTGAAATAGAAGATTTTGAATATATTGTTACTTCAAGTGATTTAGAGGCTTTAATTTTGGAGCTCAATTTAATCAAACAATATGATCCAAAATATAACGTAATGTTAAAGGATGACAAGAGTTATCCTTATATTAAAATTACCAATGAAATTTATCCAAGAATTATTACGACAAGAAAAGTGAAAAAAGACAAAGCTAAATATTTTGGACCTTATCCGAATGTATCTGCCGCGAATGAAACAAAGAAGCTCCTCAACCGCATCTATCCATTAAGAAAATGCAACCGACTGCCAGATCGAGTTTGTTTGTATTATCATTTGGGGCAATGTTTAGCTCCATGTGTTAAAGATATAGATCCGAAAATTTTTGAAGAAATGACAAATGAAATCATAAAATTCTTAAATGGCGGCCATGAACAAGTAAAAAAAGAATTAGAGAAAAAAATGATGGAGGCTGCGGAAAAGCTTGAATTTGAAAGAGCAAAGGAATATCGAGATCAAATTCAATATATCGAAACGGTTATGGAAAAGCAAAAAATCGTTTCAGGAGACCAAACGAACCGGGACGTATTTGGATATGCAGTTGAAAAAGGGTGGATGTGTGTTCAAGTCTTTTTCGTTCGACAAGGAAAATTAATTGAAAGAGATGTTTCTGTATTTCCTATTTACCGTGATCCGGAAGAGGAATTTTTAACTTTTGTAGGGCGTTTCTATGATACAGAACATTTAAAGCCAAAAGAAATATTGATTCCAGAAACAATTGATAAAAGCATTTTAGAAAAATTATTAAATATAAGAGTATTGGTGCCAAAACGTGGCACAAAAAAAGAACTGGTGGATTTAGCAAAGAAAAATGCAATGCTTGCAATCGAAGAAAAATTCCAATTAATTGAACGCCAGGAAGAGAGGACAATTGGCGCTTGTCAACAATTAGGTGAGGCTCTAAATATTGAAACGCCTTATAGAATTGAAGCCTTTGATAACAGCCACATGCATGGAGCAGATCCTGTTAGCGCAATGGTCGTATTTATTAATGGAAAGCCGGCAAAAAAAGAATATCGCAAATATAAATTAAAAAATACGGCGAAACATGACGACTATGGAGCGATGCAAGAGGTGATTCGCAGGCGCTATACCCGTGTATTAAAAGAACAATTGCCACTTCCTGATCTAATTATTGTTGACGGTGGTAAAGGGCAAATTGAAGTTGCACGAGAAGTGTTGGAAGATGAGCTTGGATTATCAATTCCCATTGCAGGACTTGCAAAAGATGAGAAGCATCGAACATCTGAACTATTATACGGGGAACCACCTATGTCGATTCCACTGAAAAAAACAAGTGATGCTTTTTACTTGCTTCAGCGAATACAAGATGAAGTCCATCGCTTCGCTATTACATTTTTGCGGCAACAACATCAAACGAACGCTTTACGCTCTGTCCTTGATGAAATTGAAGGAATCGGTCCAAAACGGAAGAAACAATTACTGAGTCATTTTGGTTCAGTGAAAAAAATCAAACAAGCTTCTGTGGAAGAATTAATGGAAGCGAAAATGCCAAAAGTGGTTGCAGAAACAATCTATCAGTATTTCCATAATGACACATTGTCAAAGGAATAACTGTATGATAATGTAATTTTAAAAGTAAATAAGTTTAGATATAGATAGAGGTGCGAGATTCATGAGTACCTAACTGGAGGAGAGGAACAAGTCTGAAGAAGGTTAGGGAAAGGGGAGATTGCCGAAGCGGTAAATTTGCTTGTTCCAGTTTACTGGCTGGTTTTGCATTGAAGAAATGCAAGATTGTCAGAATCTAAATGGTTCTGGAGAGCTATCTCATAAAGTGTTTTCTGAAAATTGAGGCAGCTTTTCACCATCCTTTGTGAAGAGTTGCTTTTTTCTTTAATTATATAAGATTCGGAAACTTCATTTCATGGCTTGTGAAAATAAGGGGAGTGTAGCGATGATTAATATTGTAGTGAAGTTGGATGAATGGAATCTAGCATCACCTGAAAACATTGGAGAAATAGCAAAAAGACTCATCGAAGAGAAGAAGTTTGGACGCAATGTAGTAGCAGTCGTTCCATCCTCTCCACCTGTAAATGAGGGTTTGGAAAAAATTATTTACTCTTTATCGGATGCACCATCCGAAAGAGAGTTAGACGCAATCCATTCTACCAATAATCAAATTGCTAGCAGTTTGCTTTCCATCGCCATTCAAAAAAGAGGATTTAGAGCTGTTTCCCTTACAGGCTGGCAACTTGGAATGAAAACAACACGAAAATTAGCAGGAAATGCTCGCATACATCAAGTCGATGGTAATGTCATTATTGAACGGTTTAAAAAAGGCGAAATAATCATAGTCGCGGGCGGACAAGGTGTTGATGATGAGGGCAACATCACCCTTCTCGGAGCTGGAGGGACTGATGCAACAGCGGTAGCGATTGCAAAAAGCATTGATGCAGAACGTGTGGAAATCTATACGGATCTTGATGGGGTATATACAGGGGATCCTAATGTAGTTCAACAGGCTCGTAAATTGAAAGATATTACATATGATGAGATGTTAGAATTATCTTATTTAGGTTCGAAAATTGTTCATCCGAGAGCGGTCGAATTAGCAAAAAAATTTGATATACCAATTGTTGTTCGTTCGAGTACGAAAAATCTTCGAGGTACATTGATTAAGGGAGAGATTGAAATGGAGAGAAATTTAATTGTTCGTGGTGTCGCCTATGAATCAGATATTATCCGCTTTACTGTTGGATATGAATTACTAGAAAAATCTTCCCTTGCCAACTTGTTTAATACCCTAGCAAAGCATCATGTCAACGTAGATATTATTGTACAATCTGTGATGAGTGAAGTAAAACCGACAATATCGTTTTCAATTGTAAAAGAGGATTTAACAAATGCGGTAAAAGTGCTTGAAGAACATAAAGAGGAGTTAGGTTTTCAATTTGCTGATTTTGAAGTTGGTTTAGCGAAAGTGTCAATCGTGGGTTCGGGCATGGTTTCCAATCCAGGGGTAGCAGGCCGCATGTTCGCACGCTTATGTCAAGAAAATATCCCTGTTAAAATGGTTTCTACATCTGAAATTAAAGTATCTGTCGTTGTGCCACAAGATGATATGATTCGTGCAGCAAATGCACTGCATGATGAATTTAATCTTGCTGAGGAATGGGTATAAAAAGGGGCGAATAAAGCCCCTTAGCGTTCAATTTTTTCTTTTAAATCCATCTTTACTGTAAAAATTACTTCTAGTTGTTTTTCTTTTTTCTCTTCATAGCATTCCGTCAAAACACCTTTAAAGTTTTGGATTTGTTCGGCAATGAAGCCAGCTTCTAAGCGAAAATTTCTTTCATTAATCTTTAGCAACTCCGGTTCATTCGTCAAACTAAACACAAATCCGTCTTTCATTTCTTTTTCAAGGGTAAGATCACCCCATCCGGCATCTTTAAAAAAGGAAATGATTAAAGGAATATCGGTGCATGGAAATTTGCGAGCTAAATCTTTTCCTGCCCAATATAGAATATCTTTTTCATGCTTTCCTAAAATGGATGGCACTAAATAATCTCTTAGCAGTTCGTATCCAAATAAAGGAAACGAATCTTTCGACAATGACATATAATAAGAACCTCTTTCTAGAATTTTTCTTTTTTAACAACAGAGAATTTGAAAAAAGTTAAAATAGAGAAAAATAACATAATAGAGAAAAAATAGAAGGTTTTGTAGCGAATATTAGACAAATTTCGGAAAATAAATATGCACAACTAACCTTGACGGTAATAGTTCGTGGGGGTACAATGAACTTGTCATAATATTGTACCATTATGAATAAAACAGTCAATGCATAAAGCGTTTACAATTTGTGACGACTTATTGACTACTTATTTTAAGGGGGTATCAGTCTTGGCAAAAAATGAGTTTTACTGGCGCCGACTACATTCTTTACTTGGTGTTATTCCTGTAGGGCTATTTTTAGTGTTCCACTTGTCTCTAAACTTTACTGCAACAGGGGGAGAAGAGACATATAACAGTGCAACAGGAGTAATGGATTATATTCCAGGTCCACTATTATTACTTATTGAGTGGATTGTTATCTACATTCCTATTCTGTTCCACGGTTTATATGGAATTTATATTGCCTTTACAGCAACACCAAACAATAAGCGCTTCAGTACATTCCGTAACTGGATGTTCTTATTGCAACGACTTACTGGTGTGTTCCTAGTAATCTTCATTGCTTGGCACATGTTCCAAACTCGCATCCAAAAAGCATTTGGTGCGGAAGTAAGTTTTGAAATGATGGAAAAAATCGTTGCAAATCCATGGATGTTAGGATTCTACATTGTGGGTATCCTTTCCGCTACATTGCATTTATCTAACGGTTTATGGTCATTCTTTGTAAGCTGGGGTATCACACAATCAACACATTCTCAAAAAGTAGTTACGTGGATTACAATGGCATTTTTCGTCATCTTAAGCATTATCGGTGTATCTGCAATTCTAGCATTCGTATGATACAAGCATAGATAGAACGTCCAATTAGAAAAGAGGAGTGAGAAATAATCATGGCCAAAAAGAAATTAATCGTTGTTGGTGGCGGCTTAGCTGGTCTAATGGCAACGATGAAAGCAGCCGAAATGGGTACTGAAGTAGAACTATTCTCATTAGTTCCTGTTAAACGTTCACACTCAGTTTGTGCACAAGGTGGAATTAATGGTGCAGTAAATACAAAAGGTGAAGGGGATTCTCCATGGATCCACTTTGACGATACAATTTATGGTGGAGACTTCTTAGCGAACCAACCACCAGTAAAAGCAATGTGTGAAGCAGCACCTGGTATCATTCACATGTTCGACCGTATGGGAGTTATGTTCAACCGAACTCCAGAAGGTCTACTTGACTTCCGTCGTTTCGGTGGTACATTGCATCACCGTACTGCATTTGCAGGTGCGACAACAGGTCAACAATTATTATATGCGCTTGACGAACAAGTTCGTCGTTACGAAGTAGAAGGTTTAGTAACAAAATACGAACACTGGGAATTCCTTGGAATCGTTCTTGATGACGAAGGAGTTTGCCGTGGAATCGTAGCACAAGATTTAAGCACATCAGAAATTAAAGCATTCCGCTCTGATGCTGTAGTTATGGCAACAGGTGGTCCTGGTATCATCTTTGGTAAATCAACAAACTCAGTAATCAATACTGGTTCTGCAGCATCAATTGTTTATCAACAAGGTGCTTCATATGCAAATGGTGAGTTCATCCAAATTCACCCAACAGCAATTCCTGGCGATGACAAAAACCGTTTAATGAGTGAATCTGCTCGCGGTGAGGGTGGACGTATTTGGACATATAAAGATGGTAAACCATGGTACTTCTTAGAAGAAAAATATCCTGCATACGGTAACTTAGTACCACGTGACATTGCGACACGTGAAATCTTCGACGTATGCGTAAACCAAAAATTAGGTATCAATGGTGAAAACATCGTATATTTAGACTTATCTCATAAAGATCCACATGAATTAGACATCAAACTTGGTGGTATCATCGAAATCTACGAAAAATTCGTTGGTGACGATCCACGTAAAGTACCAATGAAGATCTTCCCAGCGGTTCACTACTCAATGGGTGGATTATGGGTTGACTACGATCAAATGACTGAAATTCCTGGTCTGTTTGCTGCTGGTGAATGTGACTATTCACAACACGGTGCAAACCGCTTAGGTGCTAACTCATTACTTTCTGCGATTTATGGTGGTATGGTTGCAGGACCTAACGCAGTTAAATATATGCAAGGCTTAACAAAACATGCGGAAGATTTACCACAATCTTTATATGATTCTTATGTAAAACAAGAGCAACAAAAATGGGATAACATCCTAAAAATGGACAAAGGTAATGAAAACGCATATTTACTTCACAAAGAACTAGGCGAAATGATGACTGACAACGTAACAGTTGTACGTTACAACGATCGCCTACAAAAAACATATGACACACTTGGTGACATGTTAGAGCGTTGGGAAAACATTAACATCCACGATACTCAAAAATGGAGCAACCAAGGTGCACACTTTACTCGTCAATTGAAAAACATGCTATATCTTGCACGAGTAATTACAAAAGGTGCGTTATTACGTAACGAGTCACGTGGTGCACACTATAAACCAGAATTCCCAGAACGTGACGACGAAAACTTCTTAAAAACAACTATGGCGAAATTTGATCCATCTACAGGTGAGCCAATTATTACTTACCAAGAAGTAGACGTTTCATTAATTCCGCCTCGTAAACGTGACTACTCTTCGAAAGGAGGTAATTAATCGTGACTACACAACAAGTGGAAACTGGAAAAACAGTAAGATTTAGAATTTTACGTCAAGATAATCCAAATGGTGCAAGCCGTTGGGAAGAATTCGAAGTACCTTACCGTCCAGGTATGAACGTAATCTCTGCATTGATGTACATTCGTCAACATCCAGTGACTGCTGATGGAAAACCAACAACACCGGTTACTTGGGACATGAACTGTCTAGAGGAAGTTTGTGGTGCTTGTTCGATGGTAATTAATGGCCGTCCACGCCAATCATGTTCTGCGTTGGTTGATAAACTTGAACACCCAATTCGCTTAGAACCAATGAAAACTTTCCCAGTTGTTCGTGACTTACAAGTTGACCGAAGCCGTATGTTCAACGCATTGAAAAAAGTAAAAGCGTGGATTCCGATTGACGGAAGTTACGATTTAGGAGAAGGTCCACGCATGCCTGAACGCAAACGTCAATGGGCATACGAATTGTCAAAATGTATGACTTGTGGTGTTTGTTTCGAAGCTTGTCCAAACGTTTCTGAGAAATCTAGCTTCATCGGTCCAGCACCACTTTCTCAAGTACGTTTATTCAATACACATCCAACAGGTGCAATGAACAAAGACGAACGTTTAGATGCAATTATGGGTGAAGGCGGACTTGCAAACTGCGGTAACTCTCAAAACTGTGTAGCTGCTTGTCCAAAAGGAATTCCTTTAACAACTTCTATTGCATCATTAAACAGAGCAACGACTGTACACATGTTCCGCAAATTCTTCGGTTCTGACCATATGGTAGACTAATATGTATTAGAAGCAGTCAAAATCGTTTATCGATTTTGGCTGCTTTTAATTTTTTTATAGAACAATTATCCAATTTTCATGATGCTGCATAGTATAGTAAGCAGTTTATTTCTGTACAGTTGCATTGCGAATCCTCTTTCAATAAAAAAATCCATCGTCATCCCCTTCCAATATTCGACATTTTCATTCATTTCCTCGATGAATCTACTATTGTATAATATTTATTATATAAGTAAAACATTGGTTAAAGGGGATGGGAAAATGAAAGAAATGTATATTGAAGATTTTGAACAATGGGAGAAGGAATTTACATTTTACACGGAAGAGATTGTTCGTTTTTCAGATGTTGATATGTATGGACATTTAAATAATGTTGTACCATTTTCATATTTTGAACATGCACGCATTGAATATTTTAAATGGCTGAATGTGAAGAACAATTGGGGTTCACAAGATGAGCAATGTATTCCAGTTGCGGCAGATTTGCAATGCGACTATTTAAAACAAGTTTATTACGGAGAAAAACTGCGAATTTATGTAAAAACAGCACGGGTTGGAAACTCCTCTCTAGATCTTCACTACATGGTAAAAAATGAAAAAGATGAAATCGTTTTAACTGGTAGAGGGGCTTTAGTACAAATCAACAAAGAAACTGGTAAACCTCATCGCTGGACTGAAGAACAAAAAGTAATATTATGTGGGAAATAGTTAAAATGCCCTCACAGCCTCCACCCTCATGACATACTTTACATAGAGAGGAGATAGGAGGGTGTTGCCTTATGAGTAGCCCGCAGCATCGTTCGCTTTTAACGAAAAGAGAGCGGGAAATATTTCAATTATTAATTTTAGATTATTCCACAAAAGAAATTTCACAAAAGTTGGGCATAAGCGAAAAAACGGTGCGTAACCATATTTCAAACACAATTCAAAAACTGGGCGTTTCTAGCAGGTCACAGGCACTGATTGAATTGCTAAGGCTTGACGAGCTTTCATTGCATTAATCGATTTAAGATAGTGGCTTTAAATCCTAAAATGAATTTTAAAAGGCTACAATCGTATTAGTGATGAAAAATACTTATTCAAAAAAATGTCAATTATTATCTGATATACAATTACAACAATCGGGCAGTTGCATGGATCAATGGCGCGATGTTTAACATGAGGGTATTCAAATAAAAAACTGTCTTTTCCTGTTCAATTGTATGAATAAAAGAATCATTGAACTTAGTAAAGAATTAGGTCAAAATAGAATAGATAATAATATATCATACAAATGAAATAGGATAGAGGCGGTATAAGTGAATGCCCCAATAGGCGTTATCGATTCAGGAGTAGGTGGCTTAACTGTTGCAAAACAAATTATCAATGTTTTGCCAAATGAAACGATTTATTACATTGGCGATACTGCAAGGTGCCCCTATGGCCCACGAAAAAGTGAAGAGGTTCTCGCCTTTACTATGCAGTTAGCAAAAGCGTTGGAAAAACAGAATATAAAACTCCTTGTTATCGCATGTAATACGGCAACGGCAGTAGCATTAGATGTTTTAAGAGAACAGCTCTCAATTCCAATAGTGGGCGTCATTAATGCGGGAGCCCGAGCAGCTGTAAAAAAAACGAAGCACAATCGAATTGTGGTTCTTGCAACAGAAGGAACAATTAAAAGTGGCGCATATGAACGTGCACTGCTTGCTTTAAATACGGAGGCGAAAATTATTCCTCTTGCGTGTCCGACATTTGTACCGCTAGTTGAAAGTGGAGAATATGAAGGACAATTTGCATTCGACCTTGTAGCGAATGGATTAAAGCCGCTTGAAAATAAAAGTTTTGACACAGTCATTTTAGGTTGTACTCACTATCCGATGATTCAACATCATATCGAAAAGGTAGTTGGACCTAATGTAACTGTTTTATCATCAGCAGAAGAAACTGCAAAAGAAGTAAAAGAGCTATTAACAAAACATCACTTACTCCGAAATGAAAATCATAAACCACATCATATTTTCTATGTGACCGGCTCGGTGCCCATTTTCCGTACAATTGCTGAAAATTGGTTAGAAATGAAACACTTAGATGTAAGAAAAATTCAATTTTAACAACTCAAAAAATCCATGATGCTCAAATCATTTTGAGTCTCATGCGATTCGGTACATCAAGCAGCAAAATCATTCGGTTATACCGAATTGCATGAGACATGAAGAAAGCTCGAAAGGCACTTTTCGAGCTTTTTTACTTGTAGTACAGTGCTACAAGCTATAAAGATTGTATGCCAAAAAAGTTTCAAAAATGTGCAATGACTTTTTTCTGGAGAAAATGTATGTTAATATATTGTGCGATTATTTGTAGGAGGAAAGTACATGCGAGTAGATGGAAGAGAAGTAAATCAATTAAGACCTGTAACAATCGAAACAGATTATTTAATTCATCCAGAAGGATCTGTTTTAATTCAAGTAGGTAATACAAAAGTAATTTGTACAGCTACGATAGAAGAGAAAGTTCCTAGCTTTCTGCGTGGGCAAGGAAAAGGTTGGATTACTGCAGAATATTCCATGTTGCCAAGAGCAACGCAAGAACGTACTATCCGTGAATCTTCACGAGGTAAAATCGGTGGACGTACGATGGAGATTCAACGTTTAATTGGACGAGCATTGCGGGCAGTTGTTGATTTAGAAGCGTTTGGAGAGCGGACTATCTGGATTGATTGCGACGTTATACAAGCAGATGGAGGAACAAGAACAGCTTCTATTACTGGGGCGTTCGTTGCATTAACACAAGCTCTTGCAAAGCGCCATAAAGAATCTCCATTTGAAAAGTTTCCAGTTACTGATTTTTTAGCAGCAACAAGTGTCGGATTTGTAGAACCGATTGGAGCGGTTTTAGATTTAAATTATTCAGAGGATTTTCAAGCAAAGGTAGATATGAATCTAGTAATGACTGGAAGCGGCAGATTCGTTGAAATACAAGGTACTGGGGAGGAAGCGACATTCTCTCGAGAAGAATTAAATACGTTGCTTGCTCTCGGTGAAAAAGGAATTCGAGAATTAATTGAAATACAAAAGTCCGTACTTGGTGAAGATGCAAAATTCATTCTAGAAGTTGGGGAGTCAAAAGAATGATGAAACAAGTTGTAATTGCAACGAAAAATAGAGGAAAAGCAAAAGATTTTGAAGCGATTTTCAAGCCGCTTCATTATGAGGTTGTAACAATGCTAGATATAGCGAGTGATATGGAAATTGAAGAAACAGGTACAACCTTTGAAGAAAACGCAATATTAAAAGCAGAAGCCCTCTCACAAGCCCTTGGTAAACTCGTTATTGCGGATGATAGCGGTTTGGCAATCGATGCTTTAGGCGGTGAACCAGGGGTATTTTCCGCCCGTTATGCGGGAGATCATGATGATGAAGCAAATATTCAAAAAGTGCTTGAAAAAATGCAAGGGATTCCGGATGAAGAGCGCACAGCACGCTTCGTTTGTGCCATCGCTATTAGCGGTCCAAACATCGAAACGAGAACATTCTTAGGCGCATGTGAAGGCAGAATTTTGCACAAAAAAAGAGGTACTAATGGTTTTGGTTACGATCCAATCTTTTACGTACCAGAATTAGGTCGTACTATGGCAGAACTTACACCAGAAGAGAAAGGTGCAATTTCCCACCGAGGAAATGCGATTCGGAAGTTAACAGAAGTGTTGCCGAATGTATTAAAATAAAGTGGACAGTTTGAAAATTTCCATAAACATTTGAAATCTCGTTAAGACTTCATTATAGTAGTAGGTAATGATGTAAATATGGAGGAAAAAGAAATGATACCAAACTGTCCAAAATGTAATTCAGAATATACGTATGAAGATGGAAACGTATTTATTTGTCCAGAATGCGCTCATGAATGGACTGAAAACGACCATACTGAAGAGGAAGGCTTGGTAGTAAAAGATGCTTACGGCAATCTTTTACAAGATGGCGATACAGTGACAATCATTAAAGATTTAAAAGTAAAAGGAAGTTCTTCCACATTAAAAATTGGCACTAAAGTAAAAAACATCAAGTTGGTAGAGGGAGATCACAACATCGATTGTAAAATTGATGGTTTTGGTGCAATGAAGTTAAAATCTGAATTTGTGAAAAAAGCTTAAAGTAAAGGGGCTCAAGCAGCCTCTTTTTTATTTAGGATAAAGTTGCGAGTATTTTAGTCACAAGTATTTAAGCAAATGTTGCAATTATTTAATGATATGCGAAACAAAGATTTACTTGTGTACATTAAGTAAAACAGCAAGTCGTATTTTGTCAGCAATTAACCTTTTACATTTCAAGCAGATTTTATTAAAATTTTTATTAGGCATATTTTTCATTACTTGGATGCAAAGTAAAAAATAAGGGTGGAGACAATGAAATTATTAGTGATGAGTGATACCCATGGGGATGCAGAAATCATACAAGTAGTTAAGGAGCGACATCCAGGAGTGGATGTGGTCATTCACTGTGGGGATAGCGAACTAGATTATCAACACCCATATCTAGAAGGAGTAAAGCGAGTTCGCGGCAATTGTGACCGGGATAGCCGGTTTCCTGAAGAATTGCAGTTTGAAATTGAGAATAAAAAAGTGTATGTAACGCATGGACATTTATTCAATGTAAAGTCGACAACCATGAATCTGTTTTATCGTGCAAAGGAAGTAGAAGCAGATGCGGTGTTGTTTGGACATTCCCATTTACTTGGTGCAGAATTGATAGACAATATTCTGTTTGTAAATCCCGGGAGCTTGTTAAAGCCTCGGGGCATTGATGAAAAGAGTTACGCAGTGTTAGAGTATAATGATTCAATTTGGAAAGTTACTGCGTATACGGATCAAGGGGAAGAAATATTTCAAAAAGAGTATCCATTGGAAGAATTGTAAAATGGTTCGTAGTGTGAAAATTAGTTGAAAAAATTTTTAAAAAACCGTTGACATTTTCACACTACGCTAATATAATAAATATTGTCCTTTGGGAAAACAAAATGTCTCAGTAGCTCAGCTGGATAGAGCAACGGCCTTCTAAGCCGTCGGTCGGGGGTTCGAATCCCTCCTGGGACGCTATTATGAAACCTTACTTCCTCAATGGTTGTAAGGTTTTTTTTATTTTTATTCACAATTTTGCATGAAATAAAAATGCTCCAAAATGTTCCATTTTCAAACTTTCTCTTTAAAAATTTATCAAATTGAGATGCAGCTCTTGAACCGCTCTAGATATTAAGTTACTATAAGGTTCATTGTGTTCATCATAGAAGCATATACTTAACGATGTTGAATCGTCAGAAATTGGCTTAGTGGAAACAGGCCATTTGATGTAGCAATAAAATTAATAGAAAGCATAAAAAGATAAGCAATCAACGAATAAAGTTGGTTGCTCTTTTTTTGCGTTCAAAACCCCCAAGCCGGCCTGCTCAAACGGGCTCATCTGACAGTCAGAGCTTGCTAGCAACTTTTTTATATTTAGGGGTAAAAATTTGCAAATATTTTTCAAGCCTTAGGACAATATTATTGAATTGTTTTCAAGTTTATACAAATTATGGTATATTAAAATTTAATAACAATACCAAAGGGGTGTTATGTAATGGGGTTATTCGACGGTTTAATGGGAAATGCTAGCGAAGTCAGTGTTGAAAAAATAAATGAAGAATTGAAAGAAATCTTAATACCTTCGGAAAGTGTAGAGCACGCTTATAAAGTCATTAGAGATATGTTTGTTTTTACTAATAAACGATTGATACTGATAGATAAGCAGGGGATGACGGGGAAGAAAGTTGAATATCATTCTATTCCGTACAGAAGCATATTGCATTTTTCAGTGGAAAACGCTGGCACATTCGATTTAGATGCGGAGTTAAAAATTTGGGTGTCCGGTAGTGAGTTACCGATTCAAAAGACGTTCAATAGATCGACGAATATATACAATGTGCAGCGTGTGCTTGCGGAGTATGTATTGAAATAAGAGTATTTATAAATGCGATCAATTCGATTAATTTCGGAATTGTTTGAGAAGCTATCTTGGAATCGTTTCTAGCGGGTATGGCTTTCTTTTTCTCACAATGTTTTTTCTAGGTATAAATCCCTTCTAGGACGCTACTTGTACAATAACGAATAAGTTTAATCAACTAATCAGATGCTCGAAATCCTTGATATTTAAAGAGGTTTCGGGCTTTTTTCTTTTTCATGGAAATAGATTAGAAAAAATCATTTTTTGGGTTTTACTTAACATGTGTTTTAGCACTTGAACCACTCGTTGAAAAAGTACCTTTTGATGTTGATTTAATGATTACAAAACATCTAAAAGTTTTAATTAGGCGGTTACTTTTTAAAGATTTGTTGAACTCTTGTATGTTCTGATAACATCACCATATTTAGTAGTATAGAATCCAGCGTTTAAGCTCATGAAATCTTGTTCACTACAAAATTCCATGAGCTGTTAGAATAGCGGTTTATCCGATGAAACTTATTAGTCAATAACG
Organism: Ureibacillus sp. FSL K6-0786; assembly: GCF_037965165.1. GTDB lineage: Bacteria > Bacillota > Bacilli > Bacillales_A > Planococcaceae > Ureibacillus > Ureibacillus thermosphaericus. The sequence continues at coordinate 2,622,932 of NZ_CP150191.1, forward strand.
AGAAGTACCTATATAAGTATCATGCATATAATAATTTCCTGTTGCGGTAAATCGCAATTCAATATGACCTGCAACGTTTCCTACGAGTTTAATATATTTATAATTAGCGTCTGCTATTGCATCCGCTGCTGTAGAATCAATCTTTTGAACTGTTTTATTCGTATCTTGTTACTCATATTGTAATTACTTCCTTTTTTTAGTATAGTGTATTATATACCATAAATGGAATAAATAGTAAAAAATGTTCAAAATTAATAGACATAATAATCAAAATAGATTATAAGTGTAATGCAATTGGAGGGAATTTAATGTATAGGAAATATGTTTATGGTATAGGTATCGTTTTTTATGTAACAGGACTATTATTGTTAGTAGATGTTTTGTATAAACTTCAAAATATAACATTCAAAAATTCATATTCTTCTATAATTTATCCAATTTTTGCAATGTTACTGATAGGTTTTATAGCTCTCTATTAAAGCTTTTAAAAAAATAATCGAACCAAAAGTTAAAGTTATAATTAGAAATATGAATAAAATGTTGTATCTACTTATAGGAATAATTATTTTAACACTTGTATCAATCAATTTTAGCTTTAACAATTTCACTTTATTGTTAGCCTTTATTGGATACATTATTTCCTTAATTTTTGGCTTTCGGTTAATCAAAGTAGTCAATATAGATTAACCGAGTAAGTGGACCATCTGTTTCTCCCTTTATTACATACTCTTCAGGAAAATGGGAACAATTATTGATAATGGAAACATTAAGCAAGATGTAGATTTTCCTTACAGGCACCGCTAATGTTGTTGGCGGTGCTTTTTTCTGTTTTTTACACAATACTAACGCTATCATGCAATTGTTTGAGAGGGAGAAAGCTGAAAACTATTTAATTTTATTAAAAAAGTTTATTTCCTAGAAAATAGCAAAAGTCGCAATAGTGAATTCAAGGAAGGCCTTCACAATTTAACAACAGAATTACAAAACAGTATGTTTATCACAGAATTGTTCAAAATATAAATACGAAATATGCCATTAAGGAGAGTATAGAAATGATTAAAAAACTAATCATTGCTGGATTCACGCTATCTTTACTAGCTGCATGTAGCACGAATGCAAAAAATATTACAACTGAAGTCAATACGACAAACAACTCGAATGAATCGACTATTGCACAAAATGAATCCAATATTACAAATCCTGTTGTAACGATGAGAGAGGCAATCGATATCTTTAAAGAAGCTTATCCAGATGCAAAGATCGAGTCGATTGACTTAGAATCAGATTTTGGTCAATTGTATTATGATATTGATGGTTATGATTCTACAAAAGAGTATGAAGTAGAAATTGATGCAACGACGAAAGAAATAAAAGTCAATGAAGTTGAATCAAAAGTCAATCGTGATGAAGCTTTAGATTTTTCAAATATCATAGAACCAAATGAAGCTATTGAAAAGGCAGCTACTAATGATGAAGTAAAAGACCTTTCTCCAATTGGTTGGTCACTTGAAGTAGAAAGAGGAAAACCAATATATACTATTGAGTATAAAAATCAAACACAAGACATCGATATTAAAATCGATGGGACAACAGGTGAAATGATACAAATGAAGATGGATGATTAACTTACAACATTATATGATTTGAATGGATGCAATTGTTTTTCGTAAATGCACAATGAGTATCTTGCTCGTTGTGCATTTTTTTCTGATGGTATCCGCAAAAGTCTCCGAGCCTGTTCTTCTGAATTCATTAAAGTGCTTATAAAATCAAAGAAATTCAACTATTGATTTAAGGACAATTTTAGGTCGTGTTCGAGGACTAAGATTTTCAATAAAATTAAATTAAAGAAAATTCTGAATAAAAAGGGGGATGGAAGAAATGGTGATGAAGGACAAAGAGGTAAATGCTTCAATCTCTGGGAATCATCAAAATGGAGGAAATGGGTTTTTGAAATTTTTGAAAATTTTAGGTCCTGGTCTTATTACTTCGGCACTTGTATTAGGGCCAGGTTCCATCACATTAAACTCAAAAATTGGCGCAATTTATGGAACTGAATTAGTGTGGTCTATCATTGTCGCTGTCATCTTAATGGCCTGTTATACAGAAATGGCAGCAAGAATAGGGATTGCCGGAAAAGATACGTTTATTAATCTAGTGAAAGAAAAATGGGGGAAATGGGCAGGGGTCATTATTGGAATTGGTGCATTTTTAGTTTGTTCTTCATTCCAAGCTGGGAATGCAATTGGAACGGGGATTGCGGTTGAAGCGATTACTGGTATCAGTTCAAAAGTTTGGATTATTGTAGGTACTTTACTTGGCGTAGCTTTATTATTTTTAACGCAATTTTATAAAGTGCTGGAAAAATTGATGTTGGCTTTAGTCATTTTGATGTTATTCGCCTTCTTAATTACGTTAATCATCGTAAAACCTTCGATTGTCGACATTTTTAGCGGATTTGTACCTAGATTCCCTGAAGGTAGTATGGCACTAGTAATTGCTTTAATAGCGACTTCATTCTCAATCGTAGGTGCTATCTATCAATCGTATTTAGTGCGTGAAAAAGGAGTAGGTCGAAAAGAGGTTCAAGAGAGTAAATTTGAAGCAATTTTCGGGATATTCTTATTAGGATTTATTTCATTCTTAATCATGATCACTGCTGCAACTGTATTAAAGCCTGAAGGAATTTTGGTGAACAATGCTATTGAAATGGCGGGTATTTTAAAACCATCATTTGGTAGTTTTGCAGTGTTTATTTTTGTACTCGGTTTATTCGGTGCTTCCTATTCATCATTAATAGGAAATGCCACAATTGGAGGCGGGCTACTGGCTGATGGTCTGGGGTTAGGGCACCAATTATCATCGATGAAAGTGAAAATAGCCATCATTATTGTAATGCTGTTTGGTTCGTTTATTGCTTTAATTTTTGACGGAAACCCTGTGAACTTAATTACTTTTGCTCAAGGTGTGACGATTTTTGTAGTTCCGTTTATCGCAATTGCCATTTTAGTAATCGCCAACTCAAAAGAAATTATGGGGGACTTGAAAAATAAATTGTTTAGTAATGTACTCGGTATTATTGGTTTATTACTACTCATTTATTTAGCATTCAATAACTTCAAAAATATATTCTTATCTTAGGAGGAAAAGCAATGATTGTAACAGTTGAACAACTTGAAGAATTTATGTCTACTCCAACAAAAGCATTAATTGAGGATGTGAAAAAGTTAAATGGTGATTTTATTATCCTTGGGGTTGGAGGGAAAATGGGGCCAACTCTAGCCTATCTATTAAAAAATGCGATTAATGAAGCGGGGACAAATCAGCGAGTAATCGGTGTTTCAAGATTTTCAAATAAAGATTTAGAGACAAAACTAAATTCGAAAGGTATCGAAACAATTTCTTGTGATCTGTTAAATGATTCAGAGCTTCAACAACTACCTAAGGCCAAAAATGTCATTTTTATGGCGGGAAATAAATTTGGAACAGTTGGAAACGAACATTTTACTTGGGCGATGAACAGCTACTTGCCTGGACGTGTTGCCGAGCATTATAAAGATTCAAGAATCGTCGTATTTTCTACAGGGAATGTCTATCCGCTAACAGAAGTAAAAACGGGTGGCTGTGATGAGTCGGTTACACCTAATCCGGTGGGAGAGTATGGTCAATCGACTTTAGGAAGAGAGAGAGTATTTACGTATTTTTCTCATAAAAATCAAACGAAGATGTCCATTTTTCGTCTGAATTATGCAATTGATCTTCGTTATGGCGTGTTAGTGGAAATTGCAAAAGCGGTTTATCATAATCAACCGATAGATGTAACGATGGGGCATGTAAATGTCATTTGGCAAGGTGATGCCAATGAGTTTGCGATTCGGTCATTAATACATGCTTCTTCACCTCCGACAATTTTTAATGTGACGGGACCTGAATTGTTATCGGTACGTTGGTTAGCAAATGAATTTGCCAAAATCTTTGGGAAAGAAGCTAACATCGTTGGTGAAGAAGCGGATACAGCATTATTAAGCAATGCGTCGAAAGCACATCAAACTTTTGGTTATCCATCCGTTTCTGTAAAAGAAATGATTCAATTAATTGCCGATTGGATTCAACATAATGGTGAGCTTCTCAATAAACCGAGCCATTTCCAAGAGCGAAAGGGGCAGTTTTAATGTTAAGAGATGTGGTAAAAGAAAAATTAATGGATGGCGCATTTATACCTGCTCACCCGTTAGCATTATTTGAAGATAAATCTTTTGATGAAGAATCGCAACGTCTATTGACACGATATTATATCGAGTCGGGGGTAGATGGTGTAGCGGTTGGAGTTCATACGACACAGTTTGAGATTCACCAAGTTTTCGAGTTTTATCAACAAGTATTAAAAACAGCTATAGAGGAAATTTCTGCTCATGCAAAATCGGATTTTATTAAAATTGCAGGGGTCAGTGGGGAAATAGAGCAAGCGATAAAAGAAGCACAATTTGCAAAAGAAATTGGATATGATCTTGTATTATTAAGCAATAATGGGCTATTTCATTATACTGAAGAAGAATTGTTGCAACGAGCAAGGGAAATTGCATCTATTATTCCAATTATAGGATTTTATTTACAGCCAGCAGTTGGTGGCCGTATATTTACGACTGATTTTTGGAAACAGTTTTGTGAAATTCCGAATGCCTATGCAATTAAAGTCGCTCCTTTCGACAGGTATTTAACAATAGATGTGGCACGGGCGGTCTTACACTCAAGCCGTTGGAATGAGATTGCCCTTTATACAGGCAATGACGATTCAATAATTCATGATTTATTCACAGTATTTGAAGAGGAAGTCGATGGTGAAATTAGGAAGAAACGATTTGCCGGTGGATTGTTAGGTCATTGGGCAGTCTGGACTTCAAAAGCTGTGGAACTATTCCGTAGCATTAAAGAAGAACGGGAAAAAGATGTTATTCATTCCAAATGGATGAAGATTGCTCAAGAAGTAACCCATGCAAATGCAGCATTTTTCGATTCGCATAATCATTTTAAAGGAAGTATTGCAGGTATCAATGAAGTATTGCGCCGACAAGGATTAATTCGCTCGAATAAATGTTTAAGCGAACGGGAAGTGCTGAGCAAAGGACAGTTGGAATTAATTGATGAAGTTTATAAATTGTACCCTCATCTTCACGATGATGAATTTGTAAAAAATTTTCTAAATAAGCAGTCAGTATAAGAAAATAGTAATCGAATGGTTTATGATTAAATCATTCGATTATTCTTTATTTGGAGGTTGAATGGGATGATCAAAATAGGCTTTATTGGGCCAACATGGATTGAAAAACTAATCAAAAAAAGTTTTTCAATGTTTCCGAATATTGAGGTAGTCTATCGATTTTCCGATGAAATTTACGATGCGATTACTTTTACAAAAGAGCTAATGAATAAAGTCGATTGCATATTGTATTCCAGTATGACAACCTACTTATTAGTAAAAGATCATATAAATGATTCCATTGAATCATATTACATCCCTTTAAAAGGTTCTGGTTTTTTTGAAGCTCTTTTTTACTTAATTAAAGATCATCCAATTCAATTTATTAGCATCGATGGATTAGCTAAAGAATATATACAAAGCGTGATCTGTGAAATTGAAGGAATTGATTATACAATTGTTGAACATTTAGGAATAGTAGAGGGATATGAAAAAATAGTACAACGTCATCTTGAAGCAATTGAAGGGAAATCCAATGTAGGAATTATTACTTCAATTAAGAAAGTGCAAGATGCCCTTAAACAATATCATCTTCCAGTCGTTTGGCTGAAACCGACGCAACAAGATATTATCGTTTGCATTGAACGAATTTTACTTTCTTCGACTCAAAGAAGAAAAAGAGAGAATCAAGTGATATACGGAAAATTCCTAATAGAATTTAAAGATCAAAATGTACAATCGCTAAATAAAAAAGCACGAGTGAAAAATAAGTTAGAAAAAGCCCTTTATCGATTTGTTGATGATATGTATGGCTATATTATTCCCGTGAGTGAAACTGAATATCATTTCATTGCTTATCGAGGCGATTTTGAACGAATAACGGAAGGCTATAAAGTTCTAAATATCTTTAAAGAAATCAATCAATATAAAGAGTTAAAGGTGATGTTAGGGGTAGGATTTGGTATGTCCATCCCTGTTTCAGTTTTCCATGCAGATGTGGCATTAAAGCAATGTCAGCAACATTCAACGAATATTGCGTTTATCGTCAATGAAGAACGTAATGTCATCGGGCCAATTATTATTAATATACCGACCGTTTATCAATTAACAGATCATGAGAAAGAATTTCAAACGAGGCAAATTGAAACAATTAAGAAATATTTATTGAAAAACAATTTAAATTATTTTACATCTGATGAGGTAGCCATTAATTTAAACGTTACAAAACGGACTGCCAATCGCATTATTTCAAATTGGCTAGATTCCAATTTAATTGAGTTTTTCGGTTTGGAAAAAGTAAATGGCAGAGGTAGACCTAGACAATGTTATGTCTTTAAGGAGGCAAGTTATGAAAATCGGATTAATCGGTAATGATACTTCCCATGTTGAAATATTTTCGAGTATGTTACATGATGAAAATCATCCTTTTTATATAAACGATGTGGAGTTTAGTGGTTTTATTGAAAGCTATTCTGAAGATTTGCCGATTAGTCGGGACCGAGCCAAAAAATATAAAAATGTATTACTATCCTATCATATACCAGAATTTGATGATGTTCAGACATTGAATGAAGAAGTAGATGCTTGGTGGATTATAACGGTAGACGGAAGAAATCATTTGCAATGGTTTGAAAAAATCGCCTCCTTTCAGAAACCCATATTCATTGATAAACCCATTACCATTGGGTTAGAGAATTTTGATCGGATGGTTGAGTTGGCTACACGATATGAAACGCCTATATTTTCATCTTCAAGTCTCAGATTTAGCGAACTATTAAAAGGCATTCATAAGGATGACGTTGAATTTCTCTATGGGTTTGGTCCTTTACCACTACAAGAGAAGATGCCAGGATATTATTGGTACGGCATTCATAGTCTAGAATGGATGGATGCTTTATTTGATTGTGATGTTCGACAACTTGAAAGAAAACGATATGAACGTTATGAAATTGTTGAATTTTTATTTCAGGACGGCAGACGTGCAATTTTTCGTGGGGATTATGAATGGCATGATCAGTTTGGCGGAGTTGTCCATTGCAAAGGATTGCCTCCAAAAATGCTTGAGTTTTGGAAAATGAAGAAATCTTATTATGTTTCTTTATTAGAAGAAGTATTGGAATTTTTTAAAAGTAAAAACCCTCCATTCAATATCCAACGTACGCGGAGAATCATTACTTGGATTGAAGAATTACAAAAGTTTTAGGTCAGTTCGGAATTTTATTACAAAGCCTCCTTCAAGTTAAAACATTTTCTATATAATGAAACATATCTCTCATGAAAGAGGATATGTTTTTTTGTTTTTACGAGAGTGTTTTCAGCTTTTTTCGTTGGTATAAGTGAAAGGAGTGAAGCAAGTGAAAGATGTGATTTCGAAATTGAAGCTAAGACATGAAAAAGCACTTGCTTATGTTATTGATACATATATGCCTTATGTAAAGGCCATCGCTAAACAAATTTTAGAACAACCATGTGGAAACTGGGCGGTTGATGAATGTATAAATGATGTTTTTTTAGCTGTTTGGCAAAATAGTGACAAGTTTAGGGGAAGTGAAGAAGAATTAAAAAAATGGATTGGCACAATTGCAAAATATAAAGCGATCGACATATATCGAAAACAGAAAAAAATGGAAGTGGTTTCATTGGAGCATTCCAATGAACAAATAAATTTCGAAACGGGGGAATTGCTTTATTTGAACAAAGAACAAAAAGAAAGGATTTTATTAAAAATGCAATTATTGCCTGAGTCAGAACGTGAACTATTTTTAATGAAATATTACTTAGATCTTACAAATGGAGAAATTGCAGATGCATTAGGAATTACCAAATCTGCCGTTGAAAATCGATTATATCGAGGGAAGAAAAAGTTAGGAAAAATCCTTTCTGATGGGAGTGAAAAGAATGGATGAATTAAAGAAAATGCTTCAATTAAATGTGGATGAAATTGAGCCTGAAAAAGTCAGCCGTTTTGAGAAAAAACGAGTATTACAATTTGTTTTACAGAAAAAAAAGAACCATTCAATGAAATATATCGCTGCATCTTGTTTACTTGCTGGAGGAATTGGTTCAACTTTAGTCTTTTACTCGCCAACAATCGCTTCCCATATCCCATTAGCTAACCAAATTGTCGAATATTTTAAAGGCGAGACATCGCAATTTCAGTATTTTGAAGACTATGCAACGGGAATTGATGCCATTCAAGAAAGCAATGGAATTACAATTGAAATTGTTGATGCAATTTACGACGGAACGACAGTAACGCTTACCTTTGCCATTGAAACGGAAAAAGATTTAGGTGAACATCCAAGTTTTGATAAGCCTATTAAAATCAATGGAGAAATCGAAGGCTCTTCCGTTACTTGGACGAAAAAACGGTCAGATACATCTTATGTTGGGGTTATTACGCTGACACCTGAATTAAATGGACGATCGCCACGCACTGTAAAACTAACTTGGAATCCTAGAAGTGTTTGGAATCATGATACAAATGAAAACTTTGAAGGTGATTGGGCTTATGAATTTCACTTAAAAAAGATTGATGTGAAAGGAATAAAAGCCAATTATCGAGATTCGAAAAATGGTTTTACAATCTTTGTTCCTTCACTTGATATAACTGGCTATACAATCAATCTTCATTACAAGATTCAGATGCCGTCCAATTACGCGCTATACAATTTGCCGTATGTGACTGGTTTTGATGTGAAAGACGAGTTCGGTAATACTTACGAAATGATTACGAATTTGACAGGCAGTACGACGAAACACGCGGCGAAAGGGTCTTTTACGTTTGCAAACATTCAAAGCGGAACAAAAGAACTAATCATTACACCGAAACTTTACAATGATAATGAAGAAATCATCTTTGATTCTTTTGAAGTAACAATTTCAAAATAATGATGTTGCTAAATTGTGGCATACGCAATTTCACCTAAAGTTGTACAAAATAAGACAACGGAGGTGAAAAGGATGAAAAAGAAAAATAAAATGAATCTTAATTCAGGCAGTCAAAAATATAACAGAAGAAAAAGAGCAGAAGAGCTTGCGAGAGAATTTGACCACAATGTTGCCAATAAACGAAACCGCAAGACGAATGATAAATCGTAATAAACAGTAACCAAAACCGTTTAGTCATTCTCCCAATTAGGTAAGTAATGAATGAACTAATTCCTAATTGGGAGATTTTTGATTATAAATCACCATCTCATTTTGCATGGTTGAATGCCAAAAACGATGGGGATATTTGAAAAAAATAGAAAATAAATCAATAAAATTTAGTAAATTAGTACGAAATCCAATCGATTGGAACCCTATGCCTAGTAATGAGATATAAATCATGTTAACCTTACATTATCGGTCGGTTGGGCAAAAATAAGTTGATGAGAAGTTTTACCAGGCATTACAACGTACATCACAAAGTTTTATATCTGAATATTCGGTAAATTGAAGTTGGGTGTGCTTATTCAGTTGCAATGCATTATAAAACTTTTCGTATAGGATTGATTTGAACAACCTACCGAAATGATATTCATTTTGGAGGGGTAGATAAGATGAAATATGTGAAAACGATTGGTGCAACATTTGGAGTCGCCGCATCTTTAGTATTAGCAGGTTGTGGCGACAACACATCTCAGGGAACTCAAAGCAATGAAGAGCAAGTAAGTATTAGCCAAGCCCTCGATTATACAATAACGGGTATAGAACCGGGCGCTGGAATGATGCAATTAACAGAAATGGCGTTAAATGAATATGAAAATCTAAAAGGATGGAAAGTTTCAGAAAGTTCAACTGCTGGCATGTTGACGATGTTAGATAAAGCCATTCAAAGTGAGGAGCCCATTATTGTGACAGGTTGGAATCCTCATTGGAAATTTGCAACTTATGATTTGAAATATTTAGAAGATCCAAAAGGCACATTCGGTGAAGTGGAAAATATTAATACGATTGTTAGAAAAGACTTAAAAGAAGAACACCCAACTGCTTATGAAATGTTGGATCGCTTTTACTGGGAACCAGAAGATATGGAGCAAGTGATGCTAGATGCCCAAACAGTTACATTTGAAGAAGCTGCAAAAAAATGGGCAGAACAAAACCAAGAGAAAGTAAACGAGTGGATGGAAGGTTTACAATCCGTTAACGGTGAGAAATTTGAATTGGTGTCGACTCCATGGGAAACGGAAGAAGCATCAAGTCATGTTGTAAAATTTGTATTAGAGCAACTTGGCTATGATGTAACGATCACACCAGTAGATCCAATTATCATGTTCCAAGCAATTGCTAACGGGGAAGGGGATGCTTCAGTTGCTCCTTGGTTGCCTGTAACGCACGGATCGTTCTATGAACAATACAAAGATGATATAATCGATTTAGGCGAAAATTTGGTGGGGGCAAAAGTTGGATTAGTTGTACCAAGCTATATGGATATAGATTCTATTGAAGATTTAGAGCCAAAAGAATAAAAAAAGAGATATAGGCTGTCTAAATTTTGATATGCTCCCTATTAGGTAGACAGATGAAAAAATAAAAATTCATCTAACCTAATAGGGGGCTTTCATTATGACCTTTTACAAGTATCCTAAAGAGTTCATGTTAAAACTAATTCATTTATATTTAACGGGTGATTATTCATTTGAACAGCTTGCTCGTCAATATAAAATTCACCAAAGTACTTTAAAAGAATGGGTTCGAAAGTATGAAGCTTTTGGTGAAGCGGTCTTTCACTCTAACTTTTCTCCCCGATGCTATACAAGAGAACAGAAGATTCAAGCGGTGGATGATTATTTATCTGGTGAATATTCTTTACTCGAATTAATGAAAAAACATCAAATTTCAGGTAGAACTATTTTAATGAAGTGGGTGAAAAAGTATACTAGTCATTGTGATATAAAAGATTCGGGTAAAGGATTGAGTAAAACAATGACAAAAGGTAGAAAAACAACCCTACTAGAACGAATGGAGATAGTCGATTTTTGCTTAAAGCACCATAAAAATTATCAATTAGCAGCCCAAACTTATCAAGTTTCTTATCAACAGGTATACCAATGGGTGAAAAAATTTGAGTTACATGGAGAAGAAGGGCTACAAGATCGCCGTGGACGCACAAAATCAGAGGCTGAATTAACGACGGAAGAAAAATTTAAATTAGAAATCAAACGAATTGAACGCGAGAATGAACGTTTACGTGCAGAAAATCTATTTTTAAAAAAGTTAGAGGAAATCGAAAGGAAGTGTCGTTAACCCAAGTACGATTACAAACTCGATATGAGGCCATTCAAGAATTACATGAAACCGAACACTTATCTATCATTTTACTTTGTCACATCGCAGGCGTTTCACGAGCAGCTTATTATAAATGGCTGAAGCGCACTCCATCAGCGCGTGAACAATTGAATGAATCACTGTTAGAGGGCATTAAAACACTTCACGAACAAGTCAATGGAATCTATGGTTATCGTCGTATGACCATCACCATTAATCGATACAGAAAAATGGCGAATGAGCCCCTTGTCAATGAAAAACGCATTTATCGTTTGATGAAAATTGCGAAGATTCAAGCAGTGATTCGAAGAAAACGAAAACGATATAAGAAATCACCTGTTCAACACGTAGCTGAAAATCGATTAAATCGCGAGTTTACTGCAGAAAAGCCCAATATGAAATGGTGTACAGATGTAACGGAGCTGAAATATGGGAACGGAAAAAAAGCCTATTTAAGTGCCATAATTGATTTGCATGATGGTTCTATTGTGAGTCATGAATTGGGTCATTCCAATAATAATCAATTAGTTTTTAAAACCATACGAAAAGCAATCCAAACCCTGAAACCTGATGAACATCCACTCGTACATAGCGATCGAGGATTCCAATATACGTCCAAAAAATATAAGGAGATCATAGACGAGGCACAATTAACACAAAGTATGTCTCGTGTGGGTCAATGCATCGATAACGCTCCAATTGAATCCTTTTGGAGTAAATTCAAATGTGAAAAATATCATTTGAATACCTATGATTCATATCAAGCACTGAAACAATCGATTGATGAATATATTTATTTTTATAACCATTTCCGTTATCAGAAAAAATTAAACGGCTTAAGTCCCTTAGAATACAGGGCTCAAGCCGCTTAGTAACATTTTTATTTTTTACACTGTCTACTTGACAGGGAGCAGTTCATTTTTTAGACAGCCTAAAATATTACTTGCAATAAGGGTGAAAAACACGTACAGCGACACGGGTTACTAAGAATTGCTTATTAATTGCACTTATGATTTTCATCAATTCAGCAAACCCCATTGCCAAACACTTTTTAACGATTGATTCAATTTAATCAATCGCTTTTTTATTTTAAAAGAAAATAGATGAAAGAATAGAATATTTTTCAAATAAATTTGAACATTTTTCGACATTTTATTATATAATTAAAAGAGTTTGTTACTCATAAATAAATTAACTTACTCACATATGAATGATTGATGAAATGAGGGTTTTTAATCATGAAAAATAACTTTAGTATTTTTAAAAACTTTAAGGCGAGAATCATATTAGCATTTTTAATTTTTTTAGTTATACCATCAATGATAGTCGGATTCTCAGCATTTTTGACTGCAAAAGAGACTGTGAAAAAGGAGATGCTGGCAAGTGTTGATGAAAATTTAAAATTGCTAAATATTACTGTTACGAATGAAATACAGTCTAGAATACATGATTTAGAATATTTCATCGAAATCATTTCACCTGAATTATTTGAAGAAAAAAATCTTCCAACATTACGAGGCAAGTTAGATGAGTATCGACAATTACATCCTGAAATTGAAATGATATTTATTGGTACGACTGCCGGTTCAATTATCTTAGAGCCTAATATCGATTTAGGAAATGATTTTGACCCACGGACTAGAGATTGGTACATAAAAGCGATGGAAAAACAAGGAAATATTGTTATTTCCGAACCATATGTTTCTGCAAGTGATGGACATATCGTTGTAACGATATCTAAAACTCTGTCTGATGCTTCGGGTGTAATAGGAATTGATTTAAGTTTAAGTTATTTAGAACAATTAGCGAATCAAGTGAAAATTGGAAAAAATGGTTTTACTTCCGTATTCGATCAGCATGGAAAAACAATTGTTCATCCTACATATGAAAGTGGCGAACAAGTTGATGAACTTCTATACAATGCGCTATATGAAATGGAAAATGGGCAATTTGAATATGAATTAAATGGTGAAGAAAATATAATGGCCTTTACAACAAATAATTTAACAGGATGGAAATTGGCTGGTAATTTGTATACATCTGAAATTGATGAAACGGCATCACCGATTTTTTCTAAAACGATTCTCATTATCTGTATTTCTATTTTTATAGGTGTATTATTGCTATTTTTCATTATTCAAACGATTATTAAACCAATTAAAAGATTAAAAGAACAAGCGGAAACGATTAGTAAAGGCGATTTAACTGAAACAATTGAAGTTGAAACCAATGATGAAATCGGCCAGTTGAGTAAGGCCTTTAAAGAGATGCAAGAACGCTTAAAAAGTCTAGTACGCGAAGTAGAACAACATTCATTTCATGTTGTTTCCTCATCAGAACAATTAAGTGCTAGCGCAGAACAAACTATGTTGGCAACAGAACAAGTATCTGATTCTGTTCAAAAAATTGCGGGCAGTGCAGAGCAACAAACAAATAATGTGGATCAAAATTCAAAAGCAATAAAAGAAATTTCCAATGATATAACACAAATAGCAAATTATACAATGGAAGTACTAGAATTAGCACAACAAGCGAGCAATCATGCGGAAAATGGCGGATTAGCTGTACATAATACGGTGAATCAAATGAACAATATCCATGATTCAGTTCATAAATCCAATGCCATCATATCTTCTTTAGCAGTACGCTCGAAGGAAGTCTATTCAATATTAAACGTCATTTCAGATATAGCAGAACAGACAAATCTGTTGGCATTAAATGCAGCAATTGAAGCAGCAAGAGCTGGAGAACATGGAAAAGGATTTGCTGTAGTTGCAGAAGAAGTTCGCAAGCTTGCTGAACAGTCTCAAACTTCCGCAAAAGAAATTCAATCCATTGTTCAAGCTATTCAACAAGATACAGAGAGCTCCGTTAATATGATGACGAAAGTGAAAAATGACGTAGAAGTAGGAGTCAAAGTTTCCAGCGAAGCGATTGAAAAATTTAATGCTATTTTGCAAAGTGCAAGAGATATCACACCACAAATGGAGAAAATCGCTAATTACTCAAAACAAATTTCTAGTGAAGTACAAAAATTATCAATCATGACAGATGAGTTTTCACAAATTGCTCAATCCAATGCTGCTGCATCTCAACAGGTTGCTGCTGCTACAGAGGAACAGCTAGCGTCGATGGAGGAAATATCCTCATCTGCAAAAACTTTAGCTACTTGGGCAGAGGAACTGAACATGTTAATTCGAAGATTTAAAACTGAAGACGATGGAAAATAAATTACGATTTTAAAGGGCAGTGGGCGGTAAGTTCACTGCCTTTTTTATGAGGGTCGATATTATATCGGGGAGATTAAAGGGTAAACCAAAAATGAGAATTCCAACGATGTAAAAATTATTTTGATAAAATTAAAAATGATGAATCAGAACCGAATTTTGTAGTAGTTGGACTGCTTACATCATTAATTGCTCTCGACTTTTTTTATATTAGAAAAAGTATGGAAGATAACTTCTAACATTGATAATTTTTTATTTTGTAGCGGTAATCAAGAATTTATTGTTAGAAATTACAAAAAATACCAAGTAAACAGTTATACAAAAAGTCACTTATGACAGAAAAATCGTCAATTATGATATCAGTATTTCCATTATTACAAATTTAATGGATAATTGAGTTAATAGTGTAAAGAATATTTTTCGGCAAAGTTTTCTGGTAAAAAAGTATGTTTTTGATTCTAAAATATGACAATGTTTTCTAATTCCTTAATACTGCAATTATCGGAAGTACTATCATTCCACAGTCATATATTCTAGACTTTGCATTCCTTAATCGTATTCGCCAATTACGCAAAATCTAGAAGGATGGACAAGGATTAGATTAGCAAGTTTTACGTGCATTTTACCAACAATCATTTGCTGAATGAAGTATTCTTTACCTATTCATTACTAGTAATATAAACATATTTTCACAGGAAAAAAGGCAAGTAAAAAAGATATAATATTACTTGCCTTTTCCGATGATTGCTGAATAAAAAAGACATGGACAATTCGTCGCATGTCTTTTTTAGGGAGGTCATGATGTACATCAATGATTAAATGATGTATGAAAATACTTTGATTCCATTTGCTTTCTAACAATATAGATATGTTTTTCGTATCGACTCATCCAGTATTGGTAATAATTCACATTGCATCTTTTCATGAATTGTAAATATATCATTAAACTTTCATAAAGCGTATGAAAAAATTCTTTTTCGGGTAGTATTACCTGATGTGTAAGTTGATTTAATTTATCATTGATATGAAAAACGAATTGTCCATGTTCGTCTTTAGTAAAAACGTAAGTAATGGGTTTAGATAAGTCGGTGACTCTGGCGAAATCTTTAATTAAATAATTTTTCATCAGCAATAAATAAGTAACCCATGGTTCGATCGTTACAATCTGAAACTCAGTTAAAGAATTTTCATTGTAAATAATTTCAATTGAATATTGATTAAATGTATTAAAAATGTATTTTGAAATCATTTCTATGTTTATGTCATTATCTATTCGGACATATTGACTGTTGTTGGAATTGGGAATTAAAAGATGTGTAAAAATTTTCAGCATTGAACGACCTCCTAGGAGAACATTTCTAAATAAACAGCT
This sequence comes from Ureibacillus sp. FSL K6-0786, assembly GCF_037965165.1. GTDB lineage: Bacteria > Bacillota > Bacilli > Bacillales_A > Planococcaceae > Ureibacillus > Ureibacillus thermosphaericus. Next base: position 2,638,980 of record NZ_CP150191.1, read on the forward strand.
TAAAATCTGTTCTGAAATTGTTTATATGATTTACTGCTATTTATTTAGAAATATTCAAATCAAAAAATTTCATCATGAAAATGAAATTACAAGCGATGAAATCATTAAATTAGATAACGACATGGCGAAGGAGTTTTATAAAATTTTATAAGAATAAAGTTAACTGTTCTTCCCCTTCGTTATTTTCCTCAATAGTATCTTCCATTTCTAATCGGATGTTTACATCTTCATTTGGAATAAAGATACAATCTTCAACACCGATTTTTTCCATAAGTATTAAATTTCCCTTTTCTGTTTGTTCTAGAAAATGTTGAAGAATGGATGGAAAAATTCTTGGTCTTTTATGGATTCCGGCAGATAAAGAGCCATCTTGACCAAAGTAATCAATTAAGATGTGACATATTTCTAATGTGCTAGAGAAGCCGTTGAATACAAGTTGAAGTGCAATCATTTCTTTTGTTGGGTTTGGTGGGAGATTTTGACGAACTTTTTCCACTATTGCTTCCAATCTTCTATGTTCCCGCTCTATTTGTTGAAGCATTCGATTTTTTTCTTCCAACAGAGCTTTCATTAATGATTCTTCTTGCTGTTTTCTTACATTCCTTTCAATTTCACGCAATTTTCGATATAAACGATTTATTTGTCGATCTAATAAGGGGACGTTCGCATTGATATGGGCCTGAATATCTTCTGGTATTTCCATTCCGTCTAAATCTTCCAATATTTCATAGCCGTATTGGTTTTCTTTGATTTTTATGAGCAATTCATCCAGTTCTAAATGAATAATGGAAGCATCTTTAACAATGTCTCTTAAAATATTTTCATCGATGCCGAGAAATTGCATAAGATGATCTTCACCATAATCAATTCTTCTTCCGGTCACTACATGTTTTACAGTAAATACTCGTCTTAATTTTCTGTTGCAGGCACATCGGCCGAGGTAGTTGCCTTTTCCATAATCAATATAATCTTCAAGAATCCAGCTACTAGCATCTTTTTCAATCTCTACTAACGTGACATCTTGAGAACGAACGAGTGTTACTTTTATATCGGCCATTATATTTAAAAATTTTGTTTTGAAGCCTTGTTTAACATGGTTTAAGAGAAAATCCAGTTGTTCTTTAGTTGCATAAGGGAAAAGGGATTCTCGTTCCTCTTTTGTTAATGGTGGTTTCATTTAACCTCTTCACCTTTCTTATACTTTAAGTTGATAATAAAGAGTACTATGAAAAGTGTCAAATGAAGGCATTTGATTTAGTTATGAATGAATTAAAAATTATGTACGGAAATTTTAAGATTGTTGATATGGAGTAATTGAATGAGTAATAGAGATACTAATGATGAGAAAATAAATTATTCAAAAGAAATTTTATTTTAATAACAGGGAAACATGATTTCAAAAAGAAATATTTAAAATGGATACCTTCTGATAGAACAAATTCGAGAAAAAGAGGGGATATGATGAAAAGAAAAGTGATTGCATTAATTGTTACGATGTTTCTTTTTATCGTTCTTTTTATATCAGGTTATTTGTATTATTTAAATAATCCATATATGCAAATTCGTACTGAAATAACACCAATCGATGATGAAACTTATCAAACCCTTGGGACATTAGAATATGTCGAACACCCTGATCAGAAAAACTTCCGAAAAATGCTTTTTACGTTTAAATTTAAATATTCTAATCAAGTAGAAAACATTAATACGGAAATGTCTGAGTCAATTAGAAATTTATTATCATCAAATGTATACTGGACGGGAGAAGGTTTTGAATACGATAATATCGATAAAAAGGAGTATATTGTTCAAGAAGAAATCGTCCTTTATACGGGTGAAATAACTGAGGAAGAAATAAAAGAGCGTTTAAAAGAAGGTGTCTTTGTCGTAAAGTGGATAGAAGATGGAGAGGAGAAACAGAAAGAATATAATATCGGTGAAACAGTTATGTTCATACAATGATTAACAAACCGCCAGAAGATGGCGGTTTTCATCATTTTTTACTTTGTTTTCATAGTTTCAATCAATCGCTTCATTACTTGAATTTGTCCAACATGCATTGCTTCATGGAATGCTGCAAAAGCAGCCAATTCTCCTTTTGTTTCATTTCCAAATATACTTTTTGGCAGTTTTTCATTAAAGGTATTGGTATCGATTGATTGAATACGTTCCAGTTGTTCTTCAATTTGTTGCAGCAAAGTTTCAAGATATGGTACATCCATTGGCCAATCTGCTGGTTTGGTACCAGGACCAAATAATTTTTGATAACTTTTTGGTATCGTCACTTTACCGTTGAAGAGTAAAAAATCTGTAGTCATCAATACATGTCCTACTTGCCATAAAATATTGTTATTAAAACCTTTTGGAATTGTAGAATAGACCTCAGGTGTAATGTTTTCTAAAGTTTGCTTCAATACCATTCTTGTACGAGTAAATTGCATTTTAATATATTCTCCCATGAAAATTCCCCCTTAATTTATCTTTACTATAAAATTTTAATGATATGACTAAAAACATTGAAAAATTTTTCACATAGTTTTAAATTTTACATTCTACTCTCTGCATGAAAGTAGTATAAACTGAAAGAGGGATAATTGGTTTGGAAATTTACTTTAAAGGATGAGAACATTGAAAAAAATTTTACTTGTTGCGTTCATACTCGTTTTATTAATTGGTGGGTTTTTTATCTATATTAAAGTGACACCACCATTAGTAACAGGAACGATTTTTAAGGGTCAAGATCATCATACCGTTGTAATTGCAATAGGGAATAAAGGGATTGGAGATTTGGAAATCACTAGTGTAAAAGTCAATAATCATGCGGATCCGAATGAAATAAAAATCCAAGTTAGCAATGTTTTGGTAGGTTTTGCAGGAACAATTGATGAAAATTCAGTTGCAGCTAGTCACATTCAATATTTCAACATCGAAGATATTTCCATTCCAAAAGGAACGATTCCGGAAGAACTGTTAAAGAAATTTGATGAAGGTTCAGCGACAGAAAAGGATACAATTTATGGATTAACTGTAAATCATCATGAAGATATTCATAATGTACATATCAAATATCGATATCTAGGAATATTGTTTAACGAAACTGTAGTGTTAGATTAATATGACAAAAGGTCGTCTGAAAATAGACGACCTTTTCATTTCCAATTTTTATGTAAAAATGCTTTCGTACGTTCATGTTGAGGATGTTGGAAGAACTGTTCAGGTTCATTTGATTCGATAATTTCTCCGCCATCCATAAAGATCACACGATTTGCCACTTCTCTTGCAAAGCCCATTTCATGCGTTACGACAATCATCGTCATATGTTCTTCTGCTAAATCCTTCATGACTTTCAACACTTCTCCCGTTAATTCCGGGTCAAGGGCAGAAGTAGGTTCATCAAACAGCAAGATTTGTGGATTTAACATAAGGGCTCGTGCAATAGCAACACGCTGTTTTTGACCGCCTGACAGATTGCTAGGATAAGCATTCGCTTTATCGGACAATCCCACTTTTCGCAATAAATCCATACAGCGTTTTTCTATTTCTTCCATCGATTCGGATTTTCTAAGTTTCGGGGCTAAAATCAGATTTTCTTTAACAGTTAAGTGAGGGAATAAGTTAAAGTGTTGAAACACCATTCCCATTTTTCCTGTAATTTTTCGTATATCTGCTTGGTTAGCATATTGCCCATCTTTTACTAAAAAATCGCCGTCGATACAAATACTACCGTTATCAATTTCTTCTAAATGAATTAAACTGCGTAACAATGTACTCTTTCCTGAACCTGAAGGGCCGATCATTGCAATAACTTCTTTTTTATCTACCGAAAATGAAATGGATTTTAATACTTCCTGGTTCCCAAATGATTTCTTCAAATTTGTAACTTCTATTAGCGCCAATTTTTTCACCTCTATTCGTATTTATATCGACGCTCTAACCATTTAAAGAATACCGTCAATATGAGTGTCATCGCTAAGTAAATTACTCCCGCAATAAAGTAAGGGACAATTGTAAACTCTCTGTTTACAGCTGTTTGTGCAAAGTGTAATAATTCTGGCACTGCAACTGCATAAAGTAGCGCGGTATCTTTGATGAGCGTAATGGATTCGTTGGCAACAGCAGGCAAGGCTACTCGAAACATTTGGGGTAATATGATGCGTGTTGTCGTTTGCCATTTTGTTAAGCCAAGTACTTTTGCTGCTTCATATTGACCTTTGTCGATGGAAATGAGCCCGCCTCTAAAGATTTCAGCAAAATAGGCTGCATAGTTTAATACGAATCCAATACAAGCCGCAACGAAACGATCAAATACTAAATATTCTCCTACCACAGGCAGCATCGGCAATCCGAAGCAGATTAATAAGAGCTGCAATAATAGGGGAGTGCCTCGCATGACGGTAATATATATTTGTGAAAGCCATGCAAGGGGCTTAAAACGGCTTTGTACCGCAAGTGTTAGAATAAATCCTAATGGAATTGATACAAGAATGGCAATGAAAAAGAGCAAAATGGTCATTTGAGCTCCTTCAAGCATCGGCCAAACAATCCGATTCCAGTAATCAACCATGATGTTTCCTCCCAAAAAATAAGAGTTCCATTGTCACATGGAAACTCTTATCGAAAATAATGACATTCTATTTTAGCATATATATTATTTTAATACTCGATCTTCACCGAACCATTTCTCAGATATTTCAGCTGCAGTACCGTCTTCATTCATTTCATCTAATGCTGCCTGCAGTTTTTCAAGTAATTCTTCATTTCCTTTTTTCACACCAACTCCATATTGTTCTGGAGCAAGTTCTTCTTCAAGAATTGTAAATGTATCTGGTTCTTGTGTCATGTAATATTCAACGACAACTTTGTCGATTACAACTGCATCAAGGCGACCATTTTTTAAGTCTGTTAATGCAAGTACATTATCTTTGTATTCATTTAAATTTACTTCATTGCTAATAGGATGTTCATTTAACGCATCCAATGCAGAAGACAATGCTTGAACTCCCACTTGTTTTCCAGCAAGTTCATTGATTTTTGTAATAGGAGAATCTACTAATGTTACAACAACTTGTGCGTTTTCTAAGTAAGGTTTTGTAAATAATACTTTCTGTTTACGTTCATCTGTTATAGTGTAACCGTTCCAAATTAAATCGATACGGCCACTGGATAATTCAGATTCTTTTGTAGTCCAATCGATTGGTTGGAACTCCACTTCAACACCCATTTTTTCTGCAGCAGCACGAGCCATGTCGATATCAAAACCAACGATTTCGTTTTGATCGTCACGGAATCCCATTGGTGCAAACTTATCATCAATACCAATTATTAAAGTTTCTTTATCTTTTGCTTCATCTTTTGTACCATTTGATTCTTCTTTAGATGATGAACCACACGCAGCTAATACTAAAGTGATCATCGTCATGAAGAAAAATAAAGCTATTTTACGTTTCATGTAGTATACGCTCCTTATATTAGTAATCTAATTATTTAGTTGTTTAGTAAACTAAAGTGTATTAGCAAAAAATGTAACACGAAATAAATGCTTCGTGTTTTTAAAAACAAAATCTAATACATTTAGATTTACAGAATACCTTCGTATACTATAGTAACCGCCATTGAGGGTGATGTCTAGTTAAAAATTTAACAATCTTATAACATATTAATGTTTATTTTGATGAACTCTAATAAATATCACTCCATCTGTTTATTACCAAGTACTAATTATTTAGTATATTAGATTTTTTTATATCAATTGAAAATACATGTATTTTTATATTAATAATGGTAAATTAATATACAGATTTTATTGAAAATGGGAAGGGGATAACATGAAGATTGAAGTAATTCGTGTGTCGACAGAGGAGCAATTAGAAAAAGCTTTTTCAATTCGAAAAGAAGTATTTGTTGAGGAACAGGGTGTTCCAATGGAAAGCGAAATAGATGAGTATGATAACCTTCTTTCTCCTTGCGAACATCTATTGATTGTTGTCGATGACAAGTCTGTTGGGGCTGGAAGAATACGCTTCGTAGATGGTTTTGGTAAATTAGAAAGAATTTGTGTATTACAACCATATCGTAAATTTGGCATTGGAAAATTAATCGTGCAAGAATTAGAGAAGATGGCAAAAGAAAAAGACTGCCAAAAAGTAAAGTTACATGCACAATCTCATGCGAAAGTTTTTTACGAAAAGCTAGGTTATATCATTAATTCGGATGAATTTTTGGAGGAAGGTATCCCTCATTATTTAATGGTAAAATATTTTGAATAACATATTGTCTCCTAATAATAATTAAATCTATAAAAAGAATTAAAAATATTCTGAACAACTAATTTCCTAAATTTATAAAAATTAACGCGGGCTATCTAGCTCTTATTCTATAAAATAAAGGACTTGGGAGGTCTAACATGGATTACAGTCCTAAGGAAATAGCCCAAATCACCGTTCAAAAAGGGGAAGAAAAGGCGAATATGTCCCTTTTTCAAATGCTGATTTTAGGATTTTTAGGAGGGGCATTTATCTCAATGGGGTATCTGGCATTTATTCGGATAACGGGAACAATGCCTGATGAATGGGGGAGTTTTGTAACCTTCATGGGAGCAACTGTGTTCCCAATTGGATTAATATTAATTTTGTTAGCTGGTGGCGAATTAGTTACTGGAAATATGATGGCAGTTGCAATGTCCTATTTTGCCAAAAGGATTACTTTTACAAAGCTTTTAAGAAATTGGTTTTGGATTACCGTTTTTAATTTGATTGGTGCATTATTTGTAGCTTATTTTTTTGGACATGTCGTTGGACTAACGGAAGGAGATTTTTTAAACAAAACGGTAAGTACAGCATTGGCGAAAGTAAATGCAAGTTTTATTGAAGCTTTCGTTTCTGCAATCGGTTGTAATTGGCTTGTAGCGCTAGCTGTATGGTTGTGTTACGGAACGACATCATTTTCTGGGAAAATTTTATCCATTTGGTTTCCTATCATGATCTTCGTATTAATCGGTTTTCAACATGTTGTAGCAAATATGTTTATTATTCCTGCAGCTATTTTTGCAGGTGAAATGACTTGGGGTCAGTATATAACAAATTTTGTTCCTGTCTTTTTGGGAAATTCAGTTGGAGGAGCTATTTTTGTAAGTTTGTTTTACTATTTGGCTTATTTAAAAAATGTATGAGAATGCTGTTTGTTTTAATAGATTTTAATTTGCTTACATTGTGTACATCTAATGTAGCTTATGGATAAGATATTAAGCATTCTTTCCCTTGAAGGAATGCTTTTTTCTTTACATGTGAATAATGATGATTGAGGTGAATGAAGGATGGCACAATGTCCACTTTGCAATTCTTTGCAGGAATTAGAAGTATTTTGTCCAAATTGCAAGAATAAGTTGGAGGATTCAGGGAAGGTTTCCGATTATTTCGATCCTTATGGACATTATAATGACGAAGAGACGGTGAAAATGGGAGACGGCTATCCGAATACGGCACGGGGCCAAGTTTGTCCACATTTAATGGTATGTCAAGAGTGTGGTTATGACGAAGTGCAATTCATTCAAGAAATCTGATGTTTACATAATACGCTACTGAAGTAATATACAACGTTCGATAAATGAGCAAATTGGGGTGGTTTAGTTGCTGCTAAAACAAAGTTTTTTCGAAAGCATACAAGGGGATGTTAAACTTTTTGAAGGGAAGAATGCATTTTCACAAGTCAAGTTAAACGTTTATTCATTTTACCAAGATGGTGTAGTCATTGACTGCGGAGCACATGTCATGAGAAAACAGTTTATGGGATTTTATGAACCGCTCTCCATTGACCGCGTTGTGATTACCCATGCCCATGAAGATCATGAAGGTTGTGCGAAATATTTGAGTGATAAAGGTATACCAATATATTTGCATCCTATGTCAATTGAAAAAAGTAAGAAAAAAGCAAATTATATGTTATATCGAAAGTTTTTTTGGGGGATTCGGCCTCCATATCGTGCAAATCCCCATGAGGAAAGTTTCGAATCACGAAAATATAGATGGCGTGTCATTGAAACACCAGGTCATGCAGCAGATCATGTGTCATTTTTAAACGAATCAACTGGCCAACTATTTGCTGGTGATTTATTTGTCACTCCACGTACAAAGCTTATATTACGTGAAGAAAGTATACCGCAAATCATTCGATCAATCGAAAAAGTATTACAACTTGATTTCGGAGAAATGTTTTGTTGTCATGCAGGGTATATAAAAGATGGTAAAAAAGCATTTCGGCAAAAGCTCGATTATTTATATATGTTAACGGATCAGGTGAAAAGTTTATCAAAGAAAGGGTATTCTGTTGATGAAATTCATCAACAATTGTTCCCTCGAAAATATCAACTTTCTACAATCTCTAGAGGCGAGTGGGATTCAAAACATATGATTACTTCGATTTTATCGGAGTAGAATCGTAAATTGGTAATTTAATAGGAAAGAGCAAGAACCCAAGAAATGCGGTGATTTCAACATTTCTTGGGTTAATTTCATGATGGTATCATTTTTTTATTTCATGCATATAATATATGGTGTGCTGTTTCCGTAATAATCTTTTCATTAAAGCTGTTCGATTCCATATTCCTCACTAATACCCTCTTAACTTTATTTCAGCAATTCTTTTAGCAATGGAAAATTTCCTGAATATAAAAACTCCGCGTTCTTTAAATGAATAATATCTAAATGGAAACTTTTCCCATATTTTGTATAAAACTCATAGGATTTTTATGTAGAAGTTTCTATTTAATTATTGATGTGCTGATTATTTGTTAATCACACTGTATAGATAGACGTATTAATGTTATAAAATATGCCAATTTGAAATCATATCGGTACATTGCTTTCCTCGTTAATTGTATTGCTTCTTCTTATAAGCAGTTATATTAAACTCCTTTTTTACTTTTACTCGCCATTCAATCAATATCTTTCATGTAGAGATAGAGTGTAATAGGTTTAAATAGTCGGCTGAATGATGATTACAAACCTTAACGAAGTTGATAGGTATACATTTGCAGGGAGGATTTTTCATGTACCAAGTAGGTGAATATTTATTATATGGCGGTCACGGTGTTTGTGTAATTGATGATGTTGCAGAGAAACTTTTTTCTGGTAAAGAAAAATTATATTATGTCTTGCATCCTATTAGTTATCCAGATTTAAAATTATATTATCCTGTAGATGGTGACCAATCGAAATTAAAAAAAATGTTGTCAGCAGAAGAAGCAAAAAATTTAATGAATATTTTTAAACAACCTGCAAAAGAATGGATTGAAAAAAATACAGATCTCAATCAGTTTTTCAATTCCGTCATTAGCAGTGAAAATCGTAAAGAGCTAGCAGAATTATTGAATACGTTGTTAAGAAGAAAATTACAATTCGAAAATGAAGGAAAAAAGTTACCAATACAAGAAACAAAATTATTGGAAGAGGCAAGCAATCTTTTGTATAACGAACTAGCTATTACACTTTCAACGACAAAGGATGCCATATCAAAACAAATTAATGAAATGGTAGCTACAAGTCAATAAATGAGGAAATAGATAAAACATCACCTTTTCCACTTAAGACAAAGGTGATGTTTTCCTTTTTCTATTAAGCTTTCAAATTGTTGAAACTATAGGGACATTGAAATCGTATAGAATAGAAAAGAATGGAAAGGAAAGTAGGGATAATTTTGCAAAAAAATGGGTGTATTAAATGTGGAAGTCGCAATGCAGCAACAAAGGAAGTAGCCATGTCGGGTACTGGTTTATCAAAAATGTTTGATATTCAACATAATCATTTCATTGTTGTTTACTGTAAAAGCTGTGGATATTCAGAATTTTATAATAAACAATCATCAACGGCATCGAACATACTTGATCTATTCTTTGGAGGATGATTTTAAAAGGAGAATAGTTTCAAAAAAATTAGTTGATATAAATTTAAAATAAAAAATCATCCGACAATCAAGAGCGGATGATTTTTCATTTACATTAATGAGCAAGTCAATTAATAAATCTTAAATCTAGTAAATACTTAATCATATTTTGCCAATATAAGAAAGATAATCATCATAAAAAACATTCTCATTAAGGATGTATTCCAAATGTAAAGAATTTATTCACACAATAAAATAAATCGAACAAAAGTTGATTTTTTTGCAACTGAGCGATCTGTTATAGTAAATCCAGCTTTTTGCACTAAATCATCAATCGGTTTGATGGAGACAAATAAAACCCGGTTAGCAATGCGCCGTGCGTGTTGAATGATATCGTATTCTTGTTCTGGTGAAAGATGAGAATAAATATTATATGGTAAATCCACAATTGCTACATCGTAATAATCTGTTACATCTGCAATGGAGCCTTTTGTCACAGTCGTTTCGTATCCAAAATAGGCGATATTTTCTCTTGCTCCAACACAAACGAGCGGACTAATATCTCTTCCGACAATATCAATATTCATAGATAACGCTTCGATTAATACTGTTCCAATACCGCAACAAGGGTCAATAGCTCGAATGCCTTCTGGTTCGGGAATTGCGATGTTAACAATCGCTCGAGCCACTCTCGTGCTAAGAGCCGTTGAATAACTGTTCGGCTTATGTAAATGTTTACGCCAAATTGATTCAGCTTTTGTCGCTTTTCCAAAATACCAACATTCATTTATGTAAAGCAAACCAAAAATAACATCAGGTTGGTTTAAATCTGGTTCTCCATCAATAGCCTGTCCAATTTGCCTTTCAATTTTTCGTCTTTCAGGATGATGGATTTTCTTTGTATTTCCGATATCCATTTTGTTAAGACATACGACTTTGTAAGAAGAATCCGTAAATTTTATACCATTAATGATCTGTTTTAGTTCCTCAAAACTATGTGCCTCAACATACACTTCTAAGAAATCTTCTATAAAAGGACTACGGCTAGGATTGATTTTACGATCGGTGATAATAAAATTTTGTTCAGTATCAATTCCAAATAAAGAGCGCCTTTCCATTCGACAAAGCTCAAATTCGTCAGGATGGTAAACAAAAGTATAAATATATTTCGGTTGCTTAATCAATTTCATCTTCCTTTTGAAAATATGTTAATAAAAAGAGACAGTCCATTTCGACCGTCTTGTTTGACATTCATTAAATATATCATATTTTTTTTAAAAACGTAAAAGTAAGTTGTTATATCTCGTTCTTTGCATTTGCGCCAATCATAAAAGTGCGCAACTATTTTGCGCACATTTACAATAATGAAAGAGGGATATCAATTTTCTAATAATTGTTCAACGGGTACTTCTTTTTCATTTTCTGGGTCATCTAAAGGATAAATACGGGCTGTTCCTTTCGTTTCATCAACATGCTGAATGTAGATGCGCTGTCCGTTATATAAAACATTTGCGATTGCACCTGATTCGGCGATTTCTTTTGCGCGTTGTAAATTCATGAAATAGCCTCCCGATTTCTCTATTCTAATATCATTATTGACAAGTTGAAAAATTTCATACTTTTCGCTTACTAGTCATAATTTCAATAAAAATTGTAAATATTATAGAAAAATCTATCGATGATTGAGGATGGATATGGGAGAAATTTATAATGCGAATAAAGATGTATTGCCAAAAAAAATCCCTTGGTTGATGAAACAAACTTGGACTGATATTTTATTTCTTCACTACCCAGTAAAAAAAGATGTATTAGAAGCACACCTTCCTCCAAATCTTATGCTTGATACATTTGAAGGACAAGGTTGGGTTACGATTGTATCATACTTGACGAAGGCGATTGGCATTCGTGGCATACCATCTGTTCCGATGGGTAGAGGAATTCCAGGGTTGAATGTGCGAACGTATGTAAAAGCTGGAAATAAACCAGGTATCTATTTTTTTCAGTTGGCGATTCGTCATAGGGTAACTGCCAAATTGGCAAAGGTGTTGTTTCATTTACCGTATATATACTTGGATATGTCGCTATTAAAATCAGAAAAGCAATTCCATTCTGAAAGCAGTAGAATCTATTCTTTACCATTCAAATGTCAATATAATGTTCATTCTCAAGCATCCCGTATGAAGCAAGGAACGTTAGGCGAATGGTTATTGGAAAGATATTGCTTTTATACAACAAATCCACAAGGAAAATTACTTCGTTGTGATATTTATCATGAACCGTGGATTGTTCATGATGTAGAGTTAATGGAAGTAGAACATAATATTTTATCAACAGCATTGAATATTAGTTCTAAAGCTATTAATCCAATTCCTCATTATTCAAAACAATTGAGTGTTCATATATGGCCTCTTATTTCAATTTAAAAGTCCCAACAAAAATTTCGTTGGGACTTATTAACTTTCATCGTAGTGTCGATTTGGGACAGGTGGTGGTATAATCGGAAGAATTAATAGAATCCTTTGAATCCTGCTCCAACGATAATTAGTAAAACAAATAACACTACGAGTAAAGCGAAGCCATTGCAATATCCACCGCCATAGCCGTAGTTATCGTATTTGTAACCCATTCAACTCACCCCCTTCTGAATCTAATGTATGAATTGCTTTGAAAGAGGGTAAGTACATTTGTGTAGATAAAGAGAGATTTTTATCTTATTATTTTTAATCATTTTCTAGTGCTCAATGAATAAGTAAACAAGTATCAAAAGGAGAATTAATGGAAAATGTAAATAGTTTCATAAAATTTACAAATTTATCAATCGGTGGAACTTGAATAACTTTTTTTGTAAAAATAAAATGAAAATTAAGATGGGTGTTCAAAAAATGCAAAATCGGAGGGATGAAATTGAAATTACAAGATAAAGTAGCCATTGTGACAGGTGCAGCTTCAGGAATGGGAAAAGCGATTGCAGAGTTATATGCAAAAGAAGGAGCGAAAGTCATCTTAGCGGATTACAATTTAGAAGGAGCAAAGGCGGTTGAGGAAAGTATTGCAGAAAATGGTGGCACTTGTATCGCTGTAAAAGCAGATGTATCTCAATTAGAAGATGTTGAAAACATGGTCCAAACGGCAATTGATGAATATGGCACTTTAGATATTTTAGTTAATAATGCAGGGATAATGGATGGATTTGAACCTGTAGGAGAAATTACAGATGAAAAATGGGATCGCATTTTTGATATTAATTTAAAAGGTGTAATGCGTGCTATGCGTAAAGCTGTTAATTATTGGTTGGAACAAAACAAAGAAGGTGTGATTATCAATACGATTTCAACTGGGGGGTTAAATGGTGCTCATGCCGGTGCTGCCTATGTAGCATCAAAACATGCAGTTGTTGGATTAACGAAAAATGCTGGTTTTATGTATGCACATAAAGGAATACGTGTAAACGGAATAGCACCGGGAGCTGTTGAAACAAATATCGGTGCAAGCATTACGAACGTTAGTCAATTGGGGATGGAACGATCAGGATTAACTCATAAACTATCCCCACGTTCAGGAAAACCAGAAGAAATTGCTCAAGTTGCCCTTTTCTTAGCATCTAAAGATTCAAGTTTCATGAATGGAACAGTAGTAGTTGTGGATGGCGGTTGGACTTCCGCATTCTAAAGAAGGTTGAATCATTTTCCTATTCCACACTAGTCGTAAAAAATTTTTTCAGCTCTAATAAGCGAGTTTCTCCACATTTTTAGCCCACACCATTAATTGAAAATGGTGTGTTTTTTTGTTTCTTCATTTTGAATTTGGTATTGTTGTCCATATAAGAATGAATTGACTATCGGCAAAATTTAAATAAAAAGAAGCATATTAGAAAAGGGGATAGAAATGTGAGATACATTATTTTCGATTTTGATGGGACTCTTGCCAACTCTGCGGAAGTGTATGTGGATGCTTGGAATGCTTATGCAGAGAAATACAACTATTTGCCGTTAAAATTGGAGGATTTACAACAAATTCGACATCTTGACCATGCCAATAAAGCAAAAAAATATCAATTTCCAATGCATAAACTAACATTCATCTTACCAAAAATTTATCAATATTTTCATGAGCATATTCATGAAGTGAAGTTGTTTGATGGGGTAAAAGAAATGCTTGAGTCCATATCTTCTATGGGATATACAATTGCTATTTTATCTTCAAATAAAAAGGAAAATATTGAAGCTATTTTAAAACGAGAACAAATTTCAACCGTTTCTGAAGTGATTTCTGTAAAAAAGCTGTTTGGTAAAGATCGAGCGATGAAAAAGTTTATGAAGCATCATCAAATTACACCTCAAAGTATACTTTATGTTGGAGATGAATTGCGAGATATTGAAGCGTGCAACAAAGTGGGAGTGCCTTTTATGTGGGTTAGTTGGGGATTGGATAGTTTTGAGCTTATCATGAAGGAGAATCCAACTTATGTAGTCCATACGCCTAAAGAAATTGTGGAGCAATTAAGTAAGTTAACAATTACTACATAAATAGAAAAACCTCCCTCAAAATAGGGAGGTTTATTCGCTTATTTCAATTTGCTGCACTAAATTTTGAATAAAGTCGCATGTCAAGAATAGGGCTTGTTCAATGGTCATATCTTCTTGAAACCCTTCAATAAAATTCAGCGGTAAGTTGATTTCCCATAATCCTTCATTACCAGCAAAAAGAGCGCTATAGTTTTTTATCGAATTGGTATGTAAGTGTTGTTCTAAAAAATTTTTTATTGTTTTCGTATGTTTCTTTTGAACTTTTAATCCAAATAAGGCCATATAAGTGCCAAATACATCATCCACTTCCATGGAAATAGCATCTACTTTTATTTCATCAAATACAGGGGACTGAATATAAAGAAATTCATTTAAATGATTTTTGAAATAAGAAATCGATGTATTTAAAAAAGATGCCGATTCTTTTTCAAGGATTTCTTCCGTTTCTTTATTACAACGTTCAATATATACTCGGCTTAAATCAATAGTCATTTTCTGTTACCTCCTTTATTCTTTTTCTAGTATAACCTACTTATAGGTGAAAATTCTTCTAAAGTATTATCGAGAAAGATTTATGAAGAACATATAACGTTACTTATAAATTTATATTTTTTTCATAAATATAATTTAGTAGGGTTATAGTAAAGGGGAATTCAATATGATTAAATTGGTTGTTGCATTGCTTGCAACTATAGGTGGAGCGGCAGTTGCAGTGCAAAGTAAAGTTAATGGAGGGTTAGGTAAGCAAGTAGGATTAATTGAAGGTTCTTTTATTTCTTTTTTGATTGGTACGCTTGTTTTATTTTTCTTTACTATCTTTTTCGGAAAAGGAAATATATTTGCTATTACAGAAGTACCGAAATGGCAATTAATCGGCGGAATTTTAGGCGCAATTTACGTATCGATTCTTATTTTTTCAGTCAATAAAATTGGTGTTACCTCCACATTAATGGCTGTTGTGTTAGGACAAATTATTATTGGTGCCATGATCGATCATTTTGGATTTTTTGGAGGAGAGAATTATCCAATCACTGGTAAAAAAATTATAGCAATTTTGTTATTAATTTTTTCGCTTTATTTATTTAATAAATAAATCATAAAAAAATTTTAGTCATCTTTCTAATATAAAGGAATCGGACATATCCTTATAAAATCTAACATACTATGAAAATTGTTAATAAATATAAAATAGAATTGAAGAAAGGAGAAATAGAAATGTCGCAATTTAAAGCATTAGTTGTTGATAAGCAAGGAGAAGACGTAACTTTAAATATTCAACAATTGTCCGTCGATGATTTGCCAAAAGGAGAAGTATTAATTCGAGTTCATTATTCAGGTGTAAATTATAAAGATAGCCTTGCGAGCATCCCGAATGGAAATATAGTGAAAAATTATCCTTTCGTACCTGGAATCGATTTATCAGGAGTTGTTGTCGCTTCAGAGGATTCTCGTTTTAAAGAAGGGGATGAAGTAATCGCAACAAGTTATGAAATTGGCGTTTCCCATTATGGAGGATATAGTGAGTATGCCCGTATTCCTGCTGATTGGGTTGTACCGCTTCCGAAAGGTCTTTCTTTAAAAGAAGCGATGATTATTGGAACTGCAGGTTTTACTGCTGCCTTGTCCATTTATCGACTTGAGAAAAACGGATTAACCCCTAATCAAGGAAAGGTGCTTGTGACTGGTGCGACAGGTGGCGTTGGTAGTTTTGCTGTAGCGATTTTATCAAAACTAGGATATGAAGTCGAAGCAAGTACTGGTAAGGAAACAGAACATGAATTTTTAAAAAGCCTAGGAGCCGCATCTGTACTCTCAAGAGAAGAAGTAGTAAGCAACGGAAGACCAAAATCTTTAGCTAAACAAAGATGGATTGCAGCAATAGATCCAGTTGGCGGGGAGTCACTTGCATCAATTTTGAGCCAAATTAAACTTGGGGGTCAAGTGGCAGTGAGTGGTTTAACAGGTGGTGCAAGCCTGCCAACGACGGTTTATCCATTTATTTTAAGAGGTGTTGATCTACTTGGCATAGATTCTGCCTATTGCGACTATAGTACGAGAAAAGAAGTTTGGAATCGTTTAGCGACAGATTATAAACCAAATAATTTACAAGATTTCCTATATAAAGAAGTGACGCTGGAAGAGTTACCTGATGCTTTCCCAATTCTACTAAAAGGACAAGCAAAAGGAAGAATTTTAGTAAATATAAATTCATAAACACTAAAATATAGACTGCCTTAAATTTGGAATTACAAGGCAGTCTATATTTGTTGAAATTTGCCTAAACTTGTGGTCATATTTTATTAGAAATGTCTTTTTTTAATAAATTGGTTTCATGATTAACAAGCTTATAAATTATTAAAGTATAATAGCTACGTAGAGAGAAAGAGAGGTGGCGTAGTTGAATCGAATTCAAATTGTAAAACAGAAGATTCAATATTTGGATGAGGCTGAAGCAAAAAGTATTTTATTATTGATTTATGCAAAATTAGATAGTGCTATTCATTATGAAGATGAAGAACTGATAAAAGAAACGGCAACTGAGATCTTTGATATGTATGAAAATCTGCCTCATAAAATGTTAAATTAATGAAATTCCATTTTGAACCACTCGTTGTTCAAAATGGTTTTTTTCTATACAAAAAAACGACCTAAAGATATGGCTTTAGGTCGTAAAAAAGAAAGATGTTAGTAAGGGGAATTTATGGCGGACAGTGAAAGTAAAGAGGATTTACTGACCTTATTAATATTGATATCCATGATTATAGCAAGATCCTACAATGATAAGAAGGATGAATAATACTACAAGTAAAACGAAATCACACTTGTTTCCGAAGAATCCTCCTACTGAGCCGTAGTTTGAAGACATATATTTTCACCCCCTTTATTCGTACTTAATGTATGGCAAAATTTCATTGCTGTGTGGTACAAATGCGGAATTATTGAAAGTGATAAAAATTTGAACGGCTTATCTAATTGCCATCATCAGTGACACATTTTTTTATTTCAATTGTATATTGCTTGAAGAATGAAGGGTTGATTGTTCGAAAAAACTATATACAAATGTGGCTTTGTAACGGAAGGAAGATGATGATGAATCGACGGGCGAAAGATGATAAAAAAAGAATAATTGAGTTTGAAAGAAATAATGAAATTAGTGACTTTTTTCATTATTCAATTATCCTCATTGGAATTTTTATTGTTATTAGCATGATTAAATTGATTATTTTTCAATAACAGTTCAATTGTGAGCATGATTATCATAAAATAAAATTAAAAAAATGTTCATTTATTTCTATACTTGTGTAAACGCTTACTTTTCAGTGTGTTGAAAAGGATTATAGGCAGGTGAACTCATTGCAAGAGGGTAAGGTTGTGAATTTTTTACAATATAAATACAATAAATTAATTGGCGAACTACGTGAATATCCAGATTGCTTTGAATACATCATCATCAAAAATTATGAAAATGCATTCAATTTTCAGCGTACTGAGTGCATACAAATGGATCGATGTTTTGTCCAAGTTATAAAATCTGGACCATCTTATGAAATGATTTCGTTTATTTTTTTTAAAGATGATTGGACAGTGTCTGAAATTCTACATTTTCTTTCTGAACATCGCATCGAAATGTTTCGCCCGATAACGGAACCTTTTGACATACAACATGTAAGTGAAATACTTGACGCAAAATTGTTTAATCAGCATCCTCTCGTTTTATATAAAAAGGGGAAAAGAAGAATTTGGTTGGATCCCAATATGTTAGACGAAGTGACAGAATTATATGAACAATACAATAAAATCAATTATACTGGACTAGCAACAGAAATCGACAAAGACAAATTTCATATAGACTACTTTGAATAATTTTTATAACGCAAGAGGAAAGAGAGATTATACTTAAACCACGGTGCACCTTGCTTATATATTAGGGAGATGGTGTATTAATTTCATTAGTTATTTTTCTACTTTTTATTATAGTATTTTTTGATTATCCAACTACTTTAGGAAATAGTACATGAAATATTCATATAGTTTTTTACAACTATTTGCTATATTTACATAAAGGAGTGAAAAGGATGGCAATTTATCAAAAAATAGCTGTTGCAGTAGATTTTTCAGAAGGATCAAAAAGAGCGTTAAAACAAGCAATTGAAATGGCAAAAAATTTTCAATCTACTTTGCTAATTATAAATGTAGTAGATACAAAATCCTTTGGCTCTGTTGCAGCCTATGATTTAAAATACGCCGAAGAATTGAAAGAAAAGGCTAGGGAAGAATTAAACAAAATGAAAATAAATGCTGAACAAGATGGTGTAGCCAACGTGGAAATATTGGTAGAAGAAGGGGCTGCAAAAACGATTTTAACTAATGTTGAAGTCGATTTAATGGTTTGCGGTGCTACAGGATTAAATAAGATTGAAAAATGGTTGCTTGGTTCTGTGGCAGAACGCATTGTTCGTTATTCAAAATGTGATGTATTAATAGTCCGTTAATTCATGTTAAAACGATTTGTTGAATGTTCATGTTTTAAATTGTTCATGCATAAATTTTAATATTATACGATTATCTTCTTCATAAAGGAGAGAAATAATGTTAAACAAGCCATTCGAACAGTTTGAAATAGGCGAAACATGGACATCCCACGGGCGGACCATTACGGAAAGCGACCTTGTCAATTTTGCAGGAGTAAGCGGAGATTTTTTTCCGCTGCATATGGATTCGGAATATGCAAAGAATACGAGATTCAAACAACGGATTGCTCATGGTATGCTTGTATTATCCATAGGGACAGGCTTATTAGATATGAGTCCTAAGACAGTAGTTGCTTTCTACGGAATTGAAAAACTGAGATTTTTACAACCGACATTCATTGGGGATACAATCCATTTAGAATTAAGGGTAACCGATTTAGCTGATAAAGGTAATGGTACTGGCGTGGTCACGTTTCAACAAAAAATAAAAAAACAGACAGGTGCAACGGTGATTGCTGCTGAATACAAATTTCTTATCAATACTGAAGGGGCGTCTGAAAAGTCGTTTTAGACGTCCCTGTTTTATTTTCTGCAAACTTTATGTCATGTAAAAATATTTCTATAAATTATAGGTGTCCTGATTAATTTTTGCGAAAAATTGTAACAATGTGGATATACGTAATTTATTCGCAGAAAGGGATGGACTCGATGGAATTTTGGTCGGAAGTGTTGGAACGTATTCGTTGGAAAATTCCTAAAGCAAGCTATGATATGTGGTTTGCAAGAACGGAAGCAGAATGGAATGGGGACGTGTTATACATCCTAACAGAAAACCAAGTTTGTAAAGATTGGTTAAACAATCGCTATAAAAAATTTATAGCGCTTACAGTGGAAGAAATGACAGGGGAGAAAGTTCAAATACAAATTGTGAACAAAGATGCTAATGATCGAAAAATGAATTACAATCCCAAGGCTCCTTATGAAGAAATTAAAAACTTTATACTCCAACAAAATATCATGATTAATAGATTACAAAAAAGGGTAAGAGAGTTGGAAAAGAAGGTTGTCTATTTAGAAGCGGGAGATCGTATTGTGCGATAATTTCCTTTGAAAGTCGTATTGGTGAAGGGATGAAACGTGAACATTTCATCCCTTCATTATTAGTGCGCCTGGCATGGGTGTAATCTATAGGGTGTAAGTCCCGAACTGTGAAGGCAGAAGTAACAGTTAGCTTAACGCAAGGGTGTCCGTGGTGACGCGGAATCTGAAGGAAGCGAGCGGCAAACTTCCGGTCTGAGGAACACGAACTTCATATAAGGCTAGGTATCATTGGATGAGTTTGCTAAACAAAACAAAGTCCTTTCTGCCAAAGGTGGTACAGAGTAAATGAAGCAGATAGATGGAAGGAAAGATTACATTCTTACCCGGGGAGGTCTGGCGGATATGTGAAGTACGCTTCATAACCTACTTAGTGATAAGTAGCTGAACCGTCAGAAGTCAGCAGAGGTCATAGTATTAGTTGGTTTAGAACTACTAAGAAGGACCGAACAATTAAGAGAGAATAGCCCTTGGCATTCAGTGAGTCATGATGAACACAGAAAACGTAGTACCTCACTTGAGGAAGGAAGCGGTGAATCCCGTGGGAGACCTCTTGGAGGGTGGAGTGACCACTGGCATAAAGAGAACAGCTATTCACGGAAGTTATAAAGACTTGCGTCAATCATCTTAATTGAACCGCCGTATACGGAACCGTACGTACGGTGGTGTGAGAGGACGGGAGTTAATCGCTCCCTCCTACTCGATTATCATTATTCGCGTGGACTAAAATGTAGGGGAGGGTATACAAGCCAACCTTTTTCTTTATTTAAACGAAGTAGTTTAGCTCCCAATTGAGCTTTCGCAGCATGGAATTGTCCGTACATAATGGCGATGTCTTCTCTAATACTTACCCCAATTGCTTGGCTGCAAGCGACTAACCCAGCTGCTAAATCATCAGAAATTTTTGCTGCAATTTCCGGATCATTAAATTTGGCTCCAACAGGGATATCTTCAATGTTTGCGTTTGCTCGTTCCGGTGGTGCTGGTGGAAGACTGACACCGTTTACTTTCAGTAGATTTGTTAACTGCCTATTTTCTTCCTGCATTCCTTGAATTGCTTCTTCAATTATTTTTGCTAAATCTTCATCTCCAGTATGATTGTACAATGTTTGATAGTATGCAATCATACCATTATTTCCTAAAACATTTGTCGCCATAGTGTAATGGTTCATCTTTTGGATTTTTCCCTAAAATACCCACTATAATGCAACTCCTTCAATTGATTTTCCGTATTTAGTATGAATAAATGGGAAAAATCTATACAAAGCAGATTGTGCATTAGATTCTAAAAATACTGCTACAATAATCACAATTGAGTTGGAAATGAATAATATTTATAGGGAATTTCCAAAAAAAACGTATTTATAGTGATGGCCGTTATATTTTTTTCTATAATAAGATTGAATTGTTATAACTTACAATAAAGGGAATGATATTAGTAAAAAGCAAGTAAGTAGTAAGATACGGATTATTTTGTATTGCATCATGGAGTGAAAAAAGTGAAAAATAAAAAATCTTCATATACGGCTTATGAAAATGTTGTCGTATTTCCAGGAACAGTAGAACGTCTCATTTCCGAAGCACAAAAATATATTAAAAAAAATCAATTTGAAACTGCGAATCAATATTTTGAAGAAGCTTTGAAATATACTGATGGCGATGAGTATGTATTGAGTCTATATGCTTATTCATTATATGAAGCAAAATCTTATCTAAAAGCTAAAGAAGTATGTGAAAAGTTACTTAATATCGGACCAACGATGTATTTTGAAGTAATGGAATTATATTTAACCGTTTGTATGCAATTAAAAGAATATAAAAAAGTAGAAAAAATTATTACTTCACTATTGGAAGAAGAAGCGATTCCACCTGATAAAATCGACCAATTTAATAGGTTGAAAGAATTAAATGCGAATATTATTGAAAAAATGGATAAGCAAGATGATTTTACGATGATTGTCAAACAGCTAGAACCTGAACTCTATGAATTAGATTCTTTTTTATCTTTAGCTCATGCTGAGCAAGTGAATAAGTTGCATGAGTTATCTCTTGCTAATATTAGGCCGATCATCGCTCACTTAAAAAATATTGTTGAAAGTCATCGTACTCATCCTTTTGTTAAAAGTCTTATTCTTATATTAATGAATGAGCAAAATATTGATATTGAATTAAAGATACGTAAATTTGACCGGATGATTGTGGTAAACCCATCAAAAATTGGGTTGCCAACAGAGTTATCACAATATAAAATGATTTCAAATATAGTTAGTGAAAAACTGCAACAAGAACCATCCGTTTTAGAAATGGTTGAATATTTAATTGCAAAACATGCAATTGTAACGTATCCTTTTGAGTGGTTGGATTTTCAATCAAATGAAGTAGCAGAATGTTATATCGATTTTGTATATCAGATGTTTGGACAAGATAGTGAATTGAATCAAGAAATCTATCAGTTCATTCAAGAATTGGAAAAGCTATCAGAACTACAATAAGCATGAAAAATGTTGAAACTAGAGCTACTTATGATATACTAAAATGGTTGTCAAAATCGTATAAACAAATGCTTAAAATTTGTAATTTATTTTTGGAGGTATTTATATATGTCAGCAAAATGGGAAAAAAAAGATGGGAATACTGGAGTATTAACAATTGAAGTTCCTGCTGAGGAAGTAAATAAAGCATTGGATCAAGCGTTCAAAAAAGTTGTAAACCAAATTACAGTGCCAGGGTTCCGTAAAGGAAAAGTACCACGTCAAATTTTTGAAAAACGTTTTGGTGTAGAAGCATTATATCAAGATGCTTTAGAAATAATTGTACCAGAAGCATATTCAAAAGCTGTTGATGAAACAGGTATCTTCCCAGTAGATTATCCTGAAATTGGCGATCTTGATAGTTTTGAAAAAGATAAAGATTTTACATTTACTGCAAAAGTTACTGTGAAGCCTGAACCAAAGCTTGGCGAATATAAAGGATTAGAAGTGAAAAAACTTAGCACAGAAGTAACAGATGAAGAAGTAGAAGAGCAAATTCAAAATTTATTAAATAGAAAAGCTGAGTACGAAATTCAAGAAGATAAAGCAATCGTTGAAGGTGACATTGCTGTTATCGATTTTGAAGGGTTCATTGGCGATGAAGCATTCGAAGGTGGTAAAGGAGAAGACTATCCATTAGAAATCGGTTCTGGCCAATTTATCCCAGGATTTGAAGAACAATTAGCTGGTTTAAAAGCTGGTGAATCTAAAGATGTTCAAGTGACATTCCCAGAAGAATATCACGCTGAAGAACTTGCTGGAAAAGATGCTACTTTCAAAGTGACTGTAAAAGAAGTAAAAACAAAAGTGCTTCCAGAATTAAACGATGAATTTGTTAAAGAAGTTGATCCGGAAGTTGAATCAGTTGAACAATTACGTAACAAACTAAAAGAACAATTAGCTGAGCAAAAGAAAAATGAATCTGAAAGCACACTCCGTGACGAATTGGTAGAAAAGGCAGCAGAAAATGCTGAAATCGATATTCCAGAAGCAATGATTCATAACGAAATTCACCGCATGATTGATGAATTCGCACAACGTCTTCAAATGCAAGGTATGTCACTTGATCTATATTATCAGTTCTCTGGTCAAACAGAAAAAGACTTACACGATCAATTCAGAGCAGATGCAGAAACTCGTGTACGTATCTCATTAACGCTAGAAGCAATTGCTAAAGCTGAAAACATCGAAGTAACACAAGAAGATATCGATCAAGAACTTGAAAAAATGGCTGAACAATTCAAAATGGACAAAGAAAAAATTATTACTGCTTTAGGCGGAACTACTGAAATGTTAGAAAATGATATTCGCAATCAAAAAACTGTAGAATTCTTAGTTGAGAATGCGAAAATTACTGAATAATTTATTCTTTCCTCATAGAAGGATTGTAATTAATTGAATAGTTCCAATAACAAGGTACGGCATATACCACCGTGCCTTGTTTTATACCAATGACTAAATAATTTTTACATACATAAGCTATACAAAATATTCCATTAGCTTTGGAAACTTCTTATTTGCTAATGTGCTCAATATCCTGTAAGATTGTTGCTTGAATAGGGGTGAAGCAAATTGTTTAAATTTAATGATGAAAAAGGCAATTTAAAGTGTTCTTTCTGTGGTAAGCCACAAGAACAAGTGCGAAAATTAGTAGCTGGGCCTGGTGTTTATATTTGTGATGAATGTATCGAGCTATGTTCCGAAATCGTTGTTGAGGAATTAGGTACAGAAGAGGAAATCGATTTTCAAGATGTTCCAAAGCCAAAGGAAATTTTAAGCATCTTAGATGAATACGTTATTGGACAAGAGCGAGCTAAAAAAGCTCTTGCTGTTGCAGTATATAACCACTACAAGCGAATCAATTCAAATAGTAAATTAGATGATGTGGAACTATCTAAATCCAATATTATTTTAATTGGACCAACTGGTAGTGGGAAAACTTTACTTGCTCAAACTTTAGCAAGAATTTTAAATGTGCCATTTGCGATTGCCGATGCCACTTCATTAACCGAGGCTGGTTATGTTGGTGAAGACGTAGAAAACATCCTGTTAAAACTAATCCAAGCTGCTGACTATGACATTGAGCGAGCAGAAAAAGGGATTATTTATATAGATGAAATCGATAAAATTGCACGAAAATCAGAGAACCCTTCCATCACACGAGACGTATCTGGAGAAGGTGTGCAACAGGCATTATTAAAAATTTTAGAAGGTACGGTAGCTAGCGTTCCTCCTCAAGGTGGTCGTAAACATCCACATCAAGAGTTTTTACAGATTGATACAACAAATATCTTATTTATCGTTGGCGGTGCTTTCGATGGAATTGAAAGCATTATTAAACGTCGATTAGGACAAAAAGTGATTGGCTTTGGTTCCGATATGAAAAATAAAAATGTGGAAAGCGAATCTTTACTTTCTCAATTAATTCCAGAAGACTTATTGAAATTTGGTTTAATTCCAGAATTTATTGGTCGCTTACCAGTCATTGCTTCACTTGAACAGTTAAATGAAGAAGCGCTCGTTAGAATTTTGACAGAGCCAAAAAATGCATTAGTGAAACAATATCAAAAAATGCTCGAATTAGATAATGTGGAATTAGAATTTGAAGAGGAAGCACTTCGAGCGATTGCGAAGGAAGCGATTGAAAGAAAAACAGGTGCCCGTGGACTTCGTTCCATCATTGAAAATACGATGCTTGATATGATGTATGAATTGCCATCACGCGATGATATCGTGAAATGTATTATTACAAAAGAAACGATTACGGACAAAGCGCAACCAAAATTAATTTTAAAAGACGGTACAGAATTAAAAGATTTGAAGGACAATAAAAAAACTTCCGCATAAAGTAGTTACAAGTAACAGTAATAATGACCATTAAAATAAAGAGCTGACTGCGAATTTGCTTATGCATATCTCGTTAGTCAGCTCTTTGTAACAAATATCAAAATTACATATTTTTACAAATACTTGCAAATCATTTTATTGAGCGTCAAATTGTTCAAAATAACATTTTACCGGGAATAATAATTGATGTAACAGAGAATAGTAAATGCTGTTATGAAAGATTAAATTTATCGAAATTGCTATGTAAAACCAAGTGAAATGTTTTTAATTTTTCACATACTAAATTTGCCTAGAAGCGGGTGCATTCTTTAGTATCAAATGGAGGTGAATAACCCGCATGACTGAATTAAAGAAAAATGTACCACTACTTCCTTTGCGTGGACTGCTCGTATTTCCTTCAATGGTATTACATATCGATGTTGGTAGGAAACGTTCGGTCGCTGCATTAGAACATGCCATGATGAATGATAATAAAATCTTCCTAACGACGCAAAAGGATTTGCGGGTAGAAAAACCTGAAAAAGAAGATTTGTATATGATTGGGACTTATGTCTCTGTAAAACAAATGTTGAAATTACCGAACGGCACGTTGCGCATTTTAGTGGAAGGCATTTGTCGTGGGAAAATTGTTCATTACCAAGAAAACGATGATTTTACAACTGTAGATATTGAATTGCATGAAGATTCGAAAGAAAAAGACGTGGAAATGGAAGCGTTAATGCGCACAGTAGTTAATTATTTTGAAAAGTATGCGAAATCTTCAAATAAAATTACTGCTGAAACAATTGAATCTGTTTTAGACATCGAGGAACCAGGAAGACTAGCAGATATTATCGCTTCCCACTTACCATTTAAAATTTCTGAGAAACAAGAAGTATTAAGCATTTTCAATATTAAGAAAAGATTAGACCACTTAATGATTCGCTTGCATGATGAACAAGAAGTATTAAATTTAGAGAAGAAAATCAATACAAAAGTAAAGCAAGCGATGGAACGTACTCAAAAAGAATATTATTTACGCGAACAAATGAAAGCGATTCAAGCCGAGCTTGGAGATCGAGAAGGAAAAACAGGAGAAGTTGCTGATCTTCGAAAACGTGTTGAAGAATCCGGAATGCCTGAATCCACACAAAAAGTGGCACTAAAAGAGCTTGAACGCTATGAAAAATTACCGGCTGCCAGCGCAGAAAGCGGCGTCATTCGAAACTATATTGAATGGTTAGTCACAATTCCGTGGAAAGAAAAAACGGAAGATCGACTTGATGTTAATTTGGCAGAAGAAATTCTAAATCGCGATCATGATGGACTGGAGAAAGTAAAAGAGCGCATTTTAGAGTATTTATCTGTACGCCAATTAAAAAATTCCATTCGTGGACCAATTTTATGTTTAGTGGGACCACCTGGGGTAGGGAAAACCTCTCTAGCAAGATCGATAGCGGAGAGTTTAAATCGTAAATTTGTTCGCATTTCTCTTGGTGGTGTACGTGATGAATCTGAGATTCGCGGACATAGACGCACTTACGTTGGAGCGATGCCTGGTCGTATCATACAAGGAATGAAAAAAGCTGGTACAATTAACCCTGTGTTTTTATTGGATGAAATTGATAAAATGTCCAATGATTTCAAAGGTGATCCTTCAGCAGCAATGCTTGAAGTATTGGATCCTGAGCAAAATCATACTTTTAGCGATCATTACATCGAAGAACCTTATGATTTATCGCAAGTAATGTTTATTGCTACAGCGAATGATTTAAGCACAATTCCAGGACCACTATTAGATCGTATGGAAGTAATATCGATTGCTGGTTATACAGAGATTGAAAAAATCAAAATCGCTAAGAATCATCTTATTCCAAAACAACTTGATGAAAACGGTTTGAAAAAATCACAACTTATCTTTAAAGATGAAGCGATTGTTGATTTAATTCGATACTATACGAGAGAAGCTGGCGTTCGTGGTCTTCAACGTCAGATTGCTGCAGTTTGCCGAAAAGTGGCAAAAGTCATTGTTTCTGGCGAAAGAAAACGGGTTACTGTCAATTCGAAAACATTGATTGAAATGCTTGGTAAACATCGATTCCATTACGGTCAAGCGGAAACGGAAAACCAAGTTGGTGTAGCGACAGGATTGGCTTACACATCCGTTGGTGGTGATACACTTCAAATTGAAGTATCTTTAACACCTGGTAAAGGAAAACTGATTTTAACAGGTAAGCTTGGAGATGTGATGAAGGAATCTGCTCAAACTGCTCTTTCTTACGTTCGTTCTTTATCCAAACGCCTCAATTTGGATGCAGATTATTTTGAACAACATGATATTCATATACACGTACCTGAAGGAGCAGTACCAAAAGACGGTCCGTCAGCGGGAATTACTATTGCAACAGCACTTGTATCAGCCATTTCCAATAAACCTATCAAAAAAGAAGTCGGAATGACTGGAGAAATTACATTGCGAGGGCGAGTGCTTCCAATCGGAGGACTGAAAGAAAAATCGTTAGGAGCTCATCGTGCAGGATTAAAAATTATCATCATTCCTCAAGACAACGAGCGAGATATTGACGATATTCCTGAAGCAGTTCGAGAAGAATTAGTATTTAAACCGGTTAGATCGGCAGAAGAAGTGTTGAATATCGCCCTTGTTGGAGGTTTTTAAATGAAAGTTAGTCATGCGGAAATGGTAATTAGTGCTGTCAAACCGGAACAATATCCAGACGACGGTCTACCTGAATTTGCTTTGGCGGGCCGTTCGAATGTTGGAAAATCTTCATTCATCAATAAGATGATTAATCGAAAATCCCTTGCTCGTACGTCATCAAAGCCTGGTAAAACACAAACGTTAAATTTTTATAAAATCGAAAATCAATTGTTTTTTGTGGACGTTCCAGGCTATGGTTACGCCAAAGTGTCTAAGAAAGAGCGGGAAGCTTGGGGGAAAATGATTGAAAAGTACCTTACTGGTCGAAGCGTATTACAAGCTGTTATTTTAATTGTTGATTTGCGCCATCCTCCAACTGCAGACGATCAAATGATGTATGATTTCTTAAAACATTACAATATTCCTGCGATTGTAGTTGCAACGAAAGCAGATAAAATTCCAAGAGGCAAGTGGGATAAACATAAAAAAGTGGTAAGAGAAACATTAGAAATGGAAAAAGGAGATCCAATCATCCTGTTTTCTGCGGAAACGGGAGTAGGAGTGGAAGAAACATGGACTGAAATACAAAAGTTCATGTGATTCCATACATAATTGAAAATGTTTATGAAGCTTATGAAACAGTAAGAACTTCCAATTTTATAAAGGTTGACCTAGCATCCTATAGGTCAACCTTTTTATATGTTCAAGAAGAGTAAATTGTCGGAATTTGTTGAATACTATGTATAAAGGTTATTATATTGAAACAGGAATCAAATTTTGTTATTCTTATATTAGAATTATTTTAAAGTAAAAAATCTTATTTCATAACTTTTTCATAATTAGCGTTTAGATAGCGCTTTCTTTATGTTAGAATAGAGGGTATGAAATAGTTCGTGAGAGGTGTTAAGTTCATGCACACACTAGTTGTAGGCTTGAATTATAGAACTGCGCCAGTCGAAATTCGTGAAAAGTTGTCGTTCATTGAAAGTGAATTACCACAAGCGATGGCTGCGTTAAAAAAAGAAAAAAGCATATTAGAAGATGTGATCGTGTCGACTTGCAATAGAACGGAAATCTATGCGGTAGTTGATCAGCTGCATACAGGACGTTATTATATAAAACGTTTTTTATCCAACTGGTTTAACATTCCGATTGAGGAATTTGAGAGCTATTTATTTATTCGTGAAAATGATCAATCGTTAGTACACTTATTCCGAGTAACTGCAGGAATCGATTCGATGGTATTGGGAGAAACTCAAATTCTTGGACAAGTCAAGAAAAGCTTTTTAGAGGCACAAGAAATTGGTTCGACGGGTACGATTTTTAACCGCTTGTTTAAACAAGCAATTACTTTTGCGAAAAAAGCTCATAAAGAAACGACGATTAACGAAAATGCCGTTTCAGTATCTTATGCTGCGGTTGAACTGGCAAAGAAAATATTTGGTTCCCTAAAAAATAAACATGT
This sequence comes from Ureibacillus sp. FSL K6-0786, assembly GCF_037965165.1. Taxonomy (GTDB): domain Bacteria; phylum Bacillota; class Bacilli; order Bacillales_A; family Planococcaceae; genus Ureibacillus; species Ureibacillus thermosphaericus. Next base: position 2,668,433 of record NZ_CP150191.1, read on the forward strand.
ATCGATTTTAGGCGCTGGTAAAATGGGCGAGCTTGCTATGGAAAATCTGTATGGAAGCGGCGTTGGAAAAGTAACGGTATTAAATCGTACTTTTGAAAAAGCGGTGTCTTTAGCTGAAAAATTTGAAGGACATGCTAAATCGATTAAGGAATTGCAATGTACTTTGCTTGATACAGATATTTTAATTACATCAACAGGTTCAACAACGTATGTAATTGATTATGAACTAATGCAGTTTGTAGAGCGTTTACGCAAAGGAAAACCTTTGTTTTTAGTTGATATCGCAGTTCCACGAGATATCGATCCTAAAGTAGGCGAATTACCTAACATATTCTTATATGATATTGATGACTTACAGGGAATTGTAGAAGCGAATTTAGCAGAACGAAAACAGGCCGCTCAACAAATTGAAAAAATGATTGAACAAGAAATTGTTGAATTTAAAGATTGGTTTGCAACGCTTGGAGTAGTACCGGTTATTGCGGCATTGCGCAAAAAAGCAAATATGATTCAACAAGAAACGATGAAAAGTATTGAAAATAAAATGCCAAATCTAACTGAACGGGAACGTAAAATTTTAAATAAACATACGAAATCCATCATCAATCAATTGTTAAAAGAACCAATTCTTCAAGCGAAGGAAATTGCTAACTCTCCAAAAGCCAATCAAAAACTTCAATTGTATCAACAAATTTTTGGAATTGAAGAATTAGTTCAAGAAGAAATTCAGAGTCAACAATTGAAGTTAGAAACTGAAGAAGAACGAATTCAAGACGGAATTGAAAATCAACCAAAATTATCATTTTAAGTAAGAATTTTGAGGCGTTTTCGTATCGATGTGGTAAACTAATGATACGGAAGCGCTTTTGTTTTAAATTTTAATCATAATGACGTATAAGATGGAGAAGGGTTTCGTATGACTGAAGTGATGAGTAACCTTTACCAAATAATGGTTATACTATATGCGATAAGTATAATGTTTTATTTTGTCGATTATTTTTATAAAAAAGAAATCATTCGTAGAACTGCATTTTGGTTAGTATCCATTGTTTGGATATTGCAAACGGCTTTTATCGTATTAAGCGTGTTGGAGACTAAACGATTCCCTATATTATCGCTTTCTGAAGGGATTTATTTTTATGCTTGGTTACTTGTAACGCTGTCAATCTTCTTGCATTGCATAGCAAGAACAGATTTACCGGTGTTTTTTATTAATATACTCGGATTTATTTTTATGACAATTCGACTGTTTGCACCAAATAATTTGAATCCAGTATTAAAAACCATGGAATCTGAAATGCTGTTTATACATATTGGTTTTGCCATTTTATCGTATGCAGCATTTTCCATTTCATTTGTCTTTTCAGTGCTATACTTAATTTTATACCACCTATTAAAAAAGAAAAAATATACAAAACTTTGGTCTCGTTTACCCTCCTTATCTCAAATGGCGACTTGGATGAATTATTCAATCATTATTGGCCTTCCAATCATGGTGATTAGTTTGCTATTAGGACTAGAATCAGCATTTATGAAAGTGGAGGGAGCAATTTCGTTTTTTGATGCAAAAATCATCGGTTCTTTCATAGTGCTTGTCATATATGTAGCTATCATTATGTTAAAGCAGCGAGGAATAATTACGGGACTGTCATTTGCTTGGACTCAAGTTTATGCTTATTTCGTTGTACTCATTAATTTCTTTTTGGGAAGTAAGCTATCCCAATTTCATATATGGTATTAGCAGAAAGGTAGGTTCATCATGAGAAAAATTATTGTAGGTTCTCGAAAAAGTAAATTAGCATTAACCCAAACAAATTGGTTTATTAACGAATGTAAAAAAGCTGGTTTTCCTTTTGAATTCGAAATCAAAGAAATTGTCACTAAAGGTGATAAAATATTAGACGTTCAATTATCAAAGGTAGGAGGAAAAGGATTATTCGTAAAAGAGATTGAAAAAGCATTGTTAGATAAAGAAATTGATTTTGCGGTGCATTCGATGAAAGATATGCCAGCAGTATTACCGGATGGTTTAACAGTCGGCTGTATTCCATTCCGCGAAGACCCTCGTGATGCCCTTATTTCAAAAAATCATATTAAGTTCAATGATTTACCAGAGGGGGCAGTTGTAGGGACAAGTTCTTTACGACGCAGTGCTCAACTATTACAAGTGAGACCAGACCTTGAAATCAAATGGATTCGAGGAAATATCGATACCCGATTGAAAAAACTTGAGACGGAAGGTTATGATGCGATTATTCTTGCTGCAGCAGGGTTAAAACGTATGGGATGGTCAAGCGAAGTTGTAACAGAATATTTGGATGTTGACATTTGCTTACCGGCTGTTGCTCAAGGAGCATTAGGAATTGAATGTCGTGAAGATGATGAAGAACTATTAACAGAACTAGCGAAATTAACAGATAATAACACTAAGAAAGCGGTAACTGCTGAGCGGACGTTTTTAGCTGCGATGGATGGAGGTTGTCAAGTACCGATTGCAGGATATGCAACGGTTGATGGAGATGTCATCACAATGACGGGACTTGTGGCATCACCTGATGGAGCGATTTGTTACAAAGAAACAATTCAAGGAAATGACCCAGTAGAAATTGGAAATAAACTTGCTCAACTTTTAACTGATCAAGGTGCTTATGATTTAATCGCTAAGGTGAAGGCGGAGAACAATGCATAAACCTTTGGAAGGAAAAACTATAATCCTAACTGGTTCAAAAAAAACGTTGTCTATTATAGACGAAATCGATCAGCTTGGGGGAGAAGCGGTAGTTTGTCCGCTCATACAAACTGAAGAAGTAATTAGTATGGAGGACAAAGAGCGATTATTTTCTTGCCTAAACTATGACTGGCTTATTTTTACGAGTCAAAATGGTGTTGAGTTTTTTTATAAAAAAATAGAACGTCATCATTTTAACTTGGCACATTTTTCTAGTAAAATTGCTGCTGTAGGAGAAAAGACGGCAAAACTGTTAGAACAATATGGCTTTACGGTTCATTTCATGCCTACTATTTTCAGCGCTGATACATTTGTAAAAGAATTCCCTTTTGTAAGTGGTACGTCACCAAAATGTTTATTTATTAGAGGGGAATTAGCAAAGGACACCATAAAGAAAGGGCTACCATTTCAAATTGACGAATGGACGGTATATAAAACGATTGAAAATAGGAAATCCATTGAAACGCTAGTAAAGACGATTCAAACGAATAATGATCCAATTGTTATTTTTGCCAGTCCGTCAGCGGTAGATTGTTTCAATAAATTTGCAGTTTCACAAGTAGGATGGAACCAAATGAAAATCGCTTGCATTGGTCACATAACTAAAGGTGCCGTTGAAAAATATGGTGCCGTTGTTACATATTTTCCGAAGAAATATACAATGCAATCAGTTATTGAAGCGATTATAAAAGGAGAGGAATCATAATGTCACAATTTGAATTCAGAAGACATCGTAGATTACGTGCAAACGCTACAATTCGTTCTATGGTAAGAGAAAACCATTTACACAAAGAAGATTTAATTTACCCTATTTTCGTGATTGAGGGCGAAAACATTAAAAATCCAGTAAAATCTATGCCAGGTGTCTACCAACTTTCTTTGGATAATTTAGATGCTGAGATTGATGAAGTGGTATCACTTGGAATCCCATCAGTGATTTTATTCGGAATTCCTGCTGATAAAGATGCACAAGGAACAGGTGCTTTCCATGACCATGGAATTGTGCAAAAAGCGACACAACAAATTAAAGAGAGATATCCTCAATTGATGGTCATTGCAGATACATGTTTATGTGAATTTACTGATCATGGTCACTGTGGTTTAGTGGAAGGGGACAAAATTTTAAATGACCCATCCCTTGATATATTAGCTCGCACAGCTGTTTCTCAAGCGAAAGCAGGAGCTGATATCATTGCACCTTCCAATATGATGGATGGATTTGTAGTGGCCATTCGCCATGCTTTAGATGAAGCGGGATTCCAAGATGTTCCAATCATGTCCTATGCTGTAAAATATGCTTCAAGCTATTACGGACCATTCCGTGAAGCAGCGGAAGGAGCACCGAAATTTGGCGACCGCAAAACATATCAAATGGATCCAGCCAATCGTTTAGAAGCGTTCCGTGAAGCTGAAACCGACATTGAAGAAGGAGCTGATTTCTTAATCGTTAAACCAGCTCTAGCTTACATGGATATTATTCGAGATGTGAAAAACAATTTCCCAGTTCCAGTAATTGCATACAACGTATCTGGAGAATATGCGATGGTGAAAGCAGCAGCACAAAACGGCTGGATTGATGAAAAGTCTGTTGTGTTAGAAACTTTACTTGGAATGAAGCGTGCGGGTGCTGACTTAATCATTACTTATCATGCTAAAGATGTAGCTCGTTGGTTGGAGGAGAAGTAAAATGCGTACCTATGAAAATTCAGTGAAAGCATTTAAAGAAGCAGTAAATTTAATGCCTGGAGGGGTGAACAGCCCTGTTCGTGCATTCAAATCTGTTAATGCAGAACCGATATTTATTGAATCTGGGGAAGGTGCTATGATTCGTGACATTGACGGCAACGAATATATCGATTATGTGCTTAGCTGGGGGCCGTTAATTTTAGGGCACTCTCATCCAGAAGTTGTGAAAGCAATTCAAGAACAAGCAGCAAAAGGAACTTCTTTTGGTGCACCGACAGTATTAGAAAACAAATTAGCCAAAATCGTTATTGAAAGAGTACCTTCAGTTGAAATGGTTCGTTTTGTTTCATCTGGGACAGAAGCGACGATGGCTGCTCTTCGACTAGCTCGAGGATACACAGGCCGCAACATTATAATGAAATTTGAAGGTTCTTACCATGGCCATGGAGATTCATTATTAATTAAAGCGGGATCAGGTGTTGCAACACTTGGTTTACCTGACAGCCCTGGCGTACCTGCAGACGTTGCAAAAAATACAACAACGGTTCCTTATAATGATTTAGAAGCAGTAAAAGCAACATTTGAAAAATTAGGTGATAACATTGCCGCGGTTATTGTAGAACCTGTTGCAGGGAACATGGGGGTTGTTCCACCGAAACCAGGATTTTTAGAAGGTTTACGTGAAATTACGAAACAATATGGCGCATTGCTTATTTTTGATGAAGTCATGACAGGATTCCGCGTCGATTATCACTGCGCTCAAGGTTACTATGGCATTGATCCAGATTTAACATGCCTTGGAAAAGTTGTGGGAGGCGGACTTCCTGTAGGTGCTTATGCTGGTAAGCGGGAAATCATGGAAAAGGTTGCGCCAAGTGGACCAGTGTATCAAGCAGGAACATTATCAGGTAACCCTCTCGCAATGACTGCTGGAATTGAAACATTATCCCGTTTAACACCTGAATCTTATGACTACTTTAAAAAATTAGGTGACCAATTGGAAGCTGGAATTCGTGAAGCCGCAACAAAATATAACATTCCGCATACAATAAATCGCGCGGGAAGTATGATTGGATTATTCTTAACAAATGAAGATGTAGTTGATTTTAAATCTGCCCAAACTTCCGATTTAACATTATTTGCTGAATTCTATCGACTCATGCTCGAAGAAGGAATATACTTACCACCTTCCCAATTTGAAGGATTGTTTATTTCAACTGCACATACGGAAGAACATATCGCAAAAACGGTAGATGCATTCCACAAAGTATTTGCAAAATTAGCTCGATAATAATTAGAGTGTCTTTTCCGTTGATAAGGAAGAGACACTCTTTTTTATTTTTAAAAAGTAATGAGGGATTTTTAATTCTTTAATCATACTTCCGATTCTCGGGCATAGAGTATTACGGGAGGGAAACATATGGCAAAAATCAATTGGGAAATGATGACGCAATTTATTTTTCCAGAAGCTTATGGGATTGTAGAAGAAGTTGTTTCGGTCCAAGTCATCCCGCGTTGGCAACAAACAGAATTAGAAGAATCTCTTCGTTTAACAGGCATTTATCATATTAAAGCAACAGTGAAGTTTAATCCAAAAATAAAGCCAGATTATAGCGAAGGTACGTTAATTGAACATTTAGATTTAAAAGGTGATGAAGGTTACTTTGAATACGCATTGCCTTTAGAAGTTGATTTACCTCGTGAGAAAGTTGCAAAAGATTGTCGACCAGAATTGCTTGTTGATGATATATCCTTTTTTGTATATGATGGCTCAAGCTGTACGTTTAAATGGGAAGTAAAATGCACATTTGATGAACCGGTAGTAGGTGCATTATTCCAAGTAGAATCTGAAGAGAAGGTAGCTGAACGAGTAGCCGTTGTGGCGGCTAATACAGGAGAAGTATTAGAAAGAGCCAAAACTGACCAGCCACCATCTACATTAGAACATCCACTAGTAAATGAACCATTGCAACAAACAACCCAAAGAACGATTGAAACTACTGACCATTCGTCGAAAATGAATGAAAATCAACGATTACAGGATTCTGATGAATTTACTCTACATGAAAATCCGTCCATTTCCGTAGAACCACCTGAAGAATATAACTTTGTGGAAGAAGCAAAAAAAATTCGAAAAGAAACGGAAGAAGTAAAATTAGTTAATGAATCATCTAGTAAACTATTCATTGATGAAAAGTTTAAGCTTCCTTCTGATTCAGATGACTTCTATAATGAGCTTTCTGAAAATTATAGCGTATTGAAATTTAGATAATATCCGTCCATAACAACCATGAAATGAGGGCAAGTAGAAACAGCAGTAATACATCACCTGTCGTAGGAATAAAAACGACGCGAATAGCTTGAAAAACTGTAATTGGGATACAAATGCTTTTTGCAAAAAAACGTATTTTTCGAAGCCAAGGTGGTAATAACCAAGGATTATAACTTTTTCGTCTTTTGTGGAATAATGACATGGAAATCACTCCTTTCATTTCCTTCAAACTTGAAAACTGCTGCTAAATTTTATACAATGATTTAAGCAGTTGAATACACATGATGCGATGAATTGGAAGAGTAAAATGATGTTGCATGCTAAAGAGAGGAAACGGTAGCTGAAAAGTTTCCGCATGCACGCATTTGAAGGTAGCCATGGAGCAACTTTTATGAAATTGAAGTAGTAAAAGTCGGTTGAACACCGTTATCGAAATGAGCGCTATTTAGACATTTATTGTCTAAATGGAAAAAAGGTGGTACCGCGAAACTCCTTCGTCCTTTTTGGGATAAGGAGTTTTTTTATTTTGCCAAAAATCAATCAACTAAAGGAGGAACATTCATGTCAGAAAACGTGACAATGCCAACTAAGTACGATCCAAATTCAGTTGAACAAGGTCGTTATAAATGGTGGCTAGAAGGGAAATTTTTCGAAGCAGATCCAAATAGTGACAAAAAACCATATTCCATTGTTATTCCACCACCAAACGTAACAGGAAAACTGCATCTTGGTCACGCTTGGGATACAACATTGCAAGATATTATTATTCGCATGAAACGGATGCAAGGATATGATGCATTATGGCTTCCAGGTATGGACCATGCTGGAATTGCAACACAAGCAAAAGTAGAAGCGAAGTTGCGTGAAGAAGGAAAAAGTCGCTACGATTTGGGTCGTGAAAAATTTCTTGAAAAAACGTGGGAATGGAAGGAAGAATATGCTAGCCATATTCGTGAACAATGGGCAAAATTAGGATTGTCATTGGACTATACAAAAGAGCGTTTCACATTGGATGAAGGTTTATCTGATGCTGTAAAAGAAGTGTTCGTACGTCTTTATGAAAAAGGATACATTTATCGAGGCGAACGTATCATCAACTGGGACCCGGAAGCAAAAACTGCTTTATCTGATATCGAAGTAATCTATAAAGAAATCCCTGGTGCCTTCTATCATATGAAATATCCGCTTGCGGACGGCTCTGGTTATTTGGAAGTTGCTACTACACGACCTGAAACAATGCTTGGGGATACTGCTGTAGCTGTTCATCCTGAAGATGAACGTTATAAACAGTACATCGGCAAAACAGTAATCTTACCGCTTGTCAATCGTGAAATTCCAATCGTAGCAGATGAATATGTGGATATGGAATTTGGTACAGGTGTTGTGAAAATTACACCAGCCCATGATCCAAATGACTTTGAAGTAGGAAACCGTCACAATTTAGAACGAATTTTAGTAATGAATGAAGACGGTACAATGAACGAAAATGCTGGCAAATATCAAGGTATAGACCGATTTGAATGCCGCAAGCAAATTGTGGAAGACTTAAAACAACAAGGCTACTTAATAAAAATTGAGGAACATACGCATTCCGTTGGACACTCTGAGCGTTCTGGGGCAATAGTTGAGCCTTATTTATCTAAACAATGGTTCGTAAAAATGAAGCCTCTTGCAGAAGCGGCATTGAAACTTCAACAAGATGAAGAAAATAAAGTGAATTTTGTTCCACCACGCTTTGAAAATACGTATATTCATTGGATGGAAAATATTAAAGACTGGTGTATTTCTCGTCAGCTTTGGTGGGGCCATCAAATTCCTGCTTGGTATCATAATGAAACGGGTGAAATTTATGTTGGAAAAGAACCACCTAAAGATGCGGATAATTGGACGCAAGATCCGGACGTATTAGATACGTGGTTCTCTAGTGCATTATGGCCGTTCTCAACAATGGGTTGGCCGGATACAAATCATGAATTATATCAACGCTATTATCCAACAAATACGCTTGTTACAGGTTATGACATCATCTTCTTCTGGGTATCCCGCATGATTTTCCAAGGTATTGAATTTACCGGCAAACGACCATTCAAAGATGTGCTCATCCACGGTTTGGTTCGTGACGGGGAAGGACGTAAAATGAGTAAGTCCCTTGGAAACGGTGTAGACCCAATGGATGTGATTGACCAGTACGGTGCAGACTCTCTACGCTACTTCTTAGCAACTGGCTCTACACCAGGTCAAGACTTACGTTATACGAATGAAAAAGTCGAAGCGATTTGGAATTTTGCAAATAAAATTTGGAATGCATCTCGCTTTGCACTCATGAATATGAACGGTTTAAAATACGAAGAAATTGATTTATCCGGTGAATTGAGTGTTAGCGATAAATGGATTTTGACACGATTAAATGAAACGATTGAAAAAGTAACAGACTTAGCTGAACGTTATGAGTTCGGTGAAGTTGGGCGTGAATTGTACAACTTCATTTGGGATGACTTCTGTTCATGGTATATTGAAATGGCGAAGCTTCCACTATATGGAGACGATGAAGCGGCAAAACTTACAACTCGCTCCGTACTTGCGTATGTGCTTGACAATACAATGCGCCTACTTCATCCAATGATGCCATTCATTACAGAAGAAATTTGGCAACACCTTCCACATGAAGGCGAATCCATCACTGTTGCTGAGTGGCCAAAAGTAAGACCAGAATTTAATTTCAAAGAAGAATCTAATCATATGAAACTTCTTATGGACATTATACGTTCAGTTCGAAATATCCGTGCAGAAGTGAATACTCCAATCAGCAAAAAAGTTCCTTTATTTATTAAAGCGAAAGATGCGGAAACAGTAAAAATTCTAGAGGACAATAAAGCTTATATTGAGAAGTTCTGTAATCCAGAACAATTAGTGATTGGGGAACAGGTTGCAACACCTGAAAAATCGATGACAGCAGTTGTGACAGGCGCAGAGCTATTCTTGCCGTTAGCAGGGCTCATTAACTTAGAAGAAGAAATTGCACGTCTTGAAAAAGAGTTAGATAAATGGGCGAAGGAAGTAAAATTAGTATCTGGCAAGCTTTCCAACGAGAACTTCGTGAAAAAAGCTCCGGAAGCACTAGTTGCTAAAGAACGTGAAAAACTTGCTGACTATCAAGAAAAATATGATACAGTGAAAAAACGTTTGGATGAATTGAAGCAAATGTAATCATTTTTTTGATTTTGAAATTCGCTCAAGCTGAAGTATTTTTTCGGCTTGGCGAATTTTTTTCATGTGCCGGTGGAGTAATCTGTGCATGCTAGGGATATATTCAAACGAGAGGGAATTGTATCTGAGCTAGTTGGTGTAATGTGAACGAACAAGAGTGGATCTGCACAAGTGGAGGATTCAACAGCACAAACAGGGGTGTTATCTACCCGAGTGTGGAATCCAACTGCACAAGCTAGTGTGTTATCTGCGCAAGCGGAAAATCCACTCGCACGAGCAAGGATGTTATCTGCACAAGTAGATTGATATTTACAGGACTAGGGATTGTATCTGCGCAAACAAAAGATGTATCCTCACAAGCTAGTGAGTTATCTACATAGGCAGTTTATTTATTATCAAAAATCATTTCTTTGATGATACGCCATTCCTTTTGGAGTAAAATTATGATGGTTAGGAGGCGGGGTTATTTGTTTACATCAATGGAAGAATGTACGAATTTTATGTTTGGTTTAAAGGCTGAAAAGCATAAAGGGGAACCTTTTCAGGCAATGAACAAAATTTTGCCACTTATTAACAATCCCCATGAAAAAGTCACGTTCATACATATTGCTGGTTCGAATGGGAAAGGTTCTACTTTAAATTATTTAAAGGAAATTTTACAACATGCTCAATATAAAGTAGGAACCTTTACATCACCGCATTTAGAACGGGTGAATGAACGAATCACCATTAATGGTATAGATATTACAGATGAACGATTTTTATCCCTTGCGAATCAGCTATTTAAAATTATTGATGAACTGGGAGAGCATTATCCTAGCTTTTTTGAACTAATGACACTTATCGCGTTTATGTATTTTGCAGAAGAAGAAGTTGATATTGCACTTATTGAAGCTGGAATAGGTGGCCGTTTCGATTGTACAAATATCATCACACCATTATGTTCTATTATTACAACAGTATCTCTAGATCATACTGAAATACTTGGGGATACTTTAACAGAAATTGCCTATCAAAAAGCGGGGATTATTAAAAAAAATATACCTGTGGTTACCGCCGTTCAGGATGAAGAAGCAATGAATATTATTCGTCACGAAGCAGAACAAAAACTAGCTCCTATATTTGTTTATGGGGAAGACTTTTTCGTGTCGAATATTACGCTGAATACATCAAATCAGCATTTTACGTACCATTTAGGCAATGTGAAGTTAGATATATCATTAAAGATGATGGGTGCCCATCAAATCGTAAATGCCAGTTGTGCATTAACTGCAATAACTATACTAAGAAGTATCGGTTTTTCTAAGATTACAGATCATCACATTCAATCAGCATTAGAAAAAGCGTTTTGGCCTGGGCGCTTCGAACGGTTTGGTAAACAAGTTATATTAGATGGCTCTCATAATCCGGAAGGAACTAGGGCGCTCATTGATACTCTTATAAATCAATATCCAGACTATAAGTATAAGTTTATTTATTCTGTGATGAACGATAAAGATTATAAAGAGAGCATTTCCATGTTAGACAAAGTTGCAGAAGCGATTTATTTCACAGAGATACCTATACCGCGCGCTGCGAAAGCAAAGAATTTGGCAAGTTGTTCAGGGCATCCTTTTAAGGTTGTAAATGAAAACTGGAAGATGCTTATAGAACAGCAGTTGAAGAATCTGGAGAAAGATGAATTACTCATCATAACAGGTTCTATTTTATTCATTGCGGAAGTTCGGAAATATTTAAAGATGAAGGAAGAAGCGTATGATTCTCAATTTTGAACAATATAAAGAAAGATGGAATGTTCATAGTGACAGTATGATAAAACCGGGATTAGAGTCGATAAAAAGAGCGTTGACATTGCTTCATAATCCACAAGAAAAGCTTCAAGTAGTACATGTTGCAGGTACGAATGGAAAAGGTTCAACCATCGCCTTTTTAGAACAAATGGCGCTAAATCATGGACTATCCGTTGGAAAATTTATGTCACCATGTGTGGTGGATGTACACGATCAAATTCAAATAAACGGCAAACCGATTACACAAAAGCAAATGGACGTTGTTTTTCAACAAATGAATCACGCAGGAATCAGCGGATTATTAACAGATTTTGAGCTCCTTACATGTGCAGCGTTTCTTCATTTTGCTAATGAGCAAGTAGATTTAGTGCTTCTTGAAACGGGCTTAGGCGGATTAGAAGACAGCACAAATGTAGTCAATCCATTAGTTTCAATTATCACTAGCATCGCCCTAGAGCATACTCAAATTCTAGGTCATACGATTAAGCAAATTGCACAGCATAAAGCAGGAATTGTGAAATATGGGAAACCTGTGGTGATTGGGAAATTACCAGAAGAAGCTTTAACTGTTGTGAAACAAAAAGCCCATATTCAACAATCACCTTTGTATGCTTATGACGAGACGTTTACTGTTGAGGCAGATGAACAAGGGGAAAAGTATATAAATTTCAAGGAAAAAATAATAATTGAAAAACTCAAGAGAAAGTTGCTAGGTGCCCACCAAGGAGAAAATATGGCACTTGCAATTACTGCTTTTATAGAGATGGCGAAAATCTTACAAATTGAAGTTCAGATCGATTTGGTTCGACAATCAGTGGGTTGCACAAGTTTACCTTCTCGTTTTGAACAAGTGTTTCCGAATGTCTATTTTGATGGAGCCCATAATCCAGCTAGCATTGAGAAACTTATCGAAACGATTAAACAACAGTTACCAAATAAAAGGATTCGTTTCGTTCTAGGAATGGTTGCAGATAAAGATATTGAGAAAGTGTTGCGCTCCTTAGAAACAATTAGCGATGAATTTTATTTTGTCGATTTTCAAAATACTCGAGCTGCGAAAGCTAAAGATTTACTACATCTTTCAAAGGCGAAGAAAAAAGTAATATTGAAAGACTGTATCCCATTTATTCAATCAAGTGTAAATTTTGAAGGGATTACATTCGTGACCGGTTCCCTTTATTTATTAGCAGAAATACGCAATCAATTAAGAATATGATTTAATGTCTCAAGACCCTAGAAATCCTATTATATTGATAAACCCTTTTCTAATGGTTTCTTACAAATAATTATCTTTTAGATTTGTTCCATTATCATTTTCAATTAAAAATAAACATATGAAATAATATAGACATTGTTCGACTACAGATTTGAAATGGTGATTGTTGAATTGAAAAGGGTGATTCGATGAAATTTCCACATATCATTGGGCGACGAGAAATCGTAAGGGCTGCTCTATTAGGTTCTATTACAGGGATTGTAGGTGTTCTATTATTCATTCTTATACTAAATTCCATGAATTCAACTTATACCGAGCAGAAACATCAAAATGAATTAATTCCCGTTAGCTCGCAACAAACAGAAGAGAATGAAGAAGATGTGAAGGATGGCTACAGTGAGCAATTTTATGCCAATCAGCATGGAGTTTTTTCAAGTTTTGAAGCTGCAACAGATTTTGTATATGGCTATGCTAGTTTAAACACAAGCGCTGTCGTTGAAATTGATGGGAATTATTATGTTTGGTCCAGTGTTTCGACTACGAAAGAAGGGGTCGTGAAATCTGATGATCCTCCTTCCTTTGCCAAGCCTTTTACATTATCCGCTGCAGGTTGTTCTGAACCAGCTTTAAAAAATCTTCCTTCTTTACTGAAAAGTAATGATCCTGCAAAATTTAATTTTGAAGGTGTCGAAAATAAAGAAGATTTTCCTCCCGATTGGCAAACAATATCCTTCGCATTATCAAGTATATCAAGTGATTTATCAATTATTCGAATGCATCTGTTAGCCCACTATTTTACAGAAAATGACTGTTTGAAAATTAAATTTTAAAGATACAAACTGCAGTCAAATTTGTTATTTCCTAAAGTACGATGAATTTTTCAAAATCCCATTCCTAGGCTATATTATGTATAGGAGGAATGGAAATGAAATTTAGAACAAGTCATCAACTCGTTTTAGCGTCAGCCTCACCAAGAAGAAAAGAATTATTTGCAAAGCTAGGAGTCCCTTTTGAAATAATGGCGAGCAGCGTGGAAGAGACTTCAGTGCAAGCGAGGGACTTCAAAGATTATGTTCAAAAAGTGGCACTATTAAAAACGCAAGATGTTGCAAGTCATTGCCCTGGAAAAACAATTATTGGTGCAGATACTATCGTTGTGTTCAATGACGAGCTTCTTCACAAGCCAAAAACAAAGGAAGAAGCGATTCGCCATTTAGAAAAACTCTCATCGAATCGCCATCAAGTGATGACTGCTGTGGCTATCATAACAAAAGATCGGCAAGCGGAATCCTTTGTAGAAGTAACCGACGTATATTTTAAAAACCTGCCGAAACCGATGATTGAAATGTATGTTCAAACAAATGACCCTTTCGATAAAGCTGGTGGTTATGGGATTCAAACAGCTGGTGCATTATTTATCGACCGAATAGAAGGTGATTATAATACGGTTGTTGGACTTCCGATTGCATCCCTATTTGAAAAAATGGTGGAATTAAAAATTATCGAACTATAGGGGGTATGTGATGAGATGTCCATCGGCACTTTTCCTGATTTGATGATACGCGATTTACATATCGATGATCGTCCGAGGGAAAGGCTAATAAAACAGGGGCCGCAGAGCTTATCAAACCAAGAACTGATTGCTATCTTATTGAGAACGGGAACGAAGCAAGAGTCGGTCTTATCATTGGCAAATCGTGTGCTCAATTATTTTGAAAAATTACATGAATTAAAACATGCTACGTTGGAAGAAATTGTATCAATAAAAGGAATTGGTCAAGCGAAAGCGGTGCAATTATTGGCAGCAATTGAGCTAGGTAGAAGACTATCTCAAAAGCAAATGGATTCACGCTTTACGATTCGCTCACCAAAAGATGCCGCATCTTTTTTGATGCCTGAAATAGGCTCTTTACAACAAGAGCATTTTGTAGCATTGTATTTAAATGTGAAAAATCAGGTGATTCATAAGCAAACGATTTTCATTGGAAGCTTGAATTCGTCCATCGTCCATCCACGTGAAATATTTAAAGAAGCTGTGAAACGTTCAGCTGCTTCAATTATTTGTGCCCACAACCATCCGAGTGGGAATGCAACACCAAGTCCCGAAGATATTGAAGTGACAAAAAGGCTTCAGGAAGCGGGATTTATAATTGGAATAGAACTAATTGATCATGTCATTATTGGTGATCATCAATACGTTAGTTTAAAAGAGCAAGGTTATATTTAATTCATAAGTCAAATATGACAGGTTGATTCCAAAAAAGTCGAAAGTCCCCCATTTTTTTGGATTTTCGGCTTTTTTCGTGACGATTTCATTTCAACGAACCTGTTTTCGTAAAGTTCGTCTAATAAAAGGTGGATTTGTAATGAGATTGTAATTTCAAATAATGTTTTTTTCATTGTTTCAATCACTATTTCACAATACAATGATAAATGCGAAAATTATATGTGTTGCATGAAAAGCGGGTAAAAACTATTTGTAACACTATAATTTTTCGACATTATCCGCTATAATAAAACTTATGATTTTGGACAGTCTTAGAGAAAGAAAGGCGTAAATAGAAAGGAAGTACAAAACTTGTTTGGATTAGGACAAAAAGATGTAGGTATAGACCTTGGTACAGCGAATACTTTAGTTTTTGTTAAAGGAAAAGGAATTGTGTTACGTGAACCATCTGTTGTGGCGAAAAATACAAAAACAGGTGATATAGTTGCAGTCGGAAATGATGCGAAAAATATGATTGGTCGTACACCTGGCTCCATAGTAGCTATTCGACCAATGAAAGATGGTGTTATTGCAGATTTCGATATTACGACTGCGATGATTCAATATTATTTAAAGCAGGCGTTGAAAAATTCTGGCTCAAATTGGAAAAAGCCAAATGTGATGATTTGTGTACCATATGGTATTACTTCTGTTGAACAGCGAGCAGTTATTGATGCAGCTCGCCAAGCAGGAGCAAAAGAAGCCTTTACAATTGAAGAGCCATTTGCAGCTGCCATCGGAGCAGAACTTCCAGTTTGGGATCCAACTGGTTCTATGGTAGTTGATATAGGAGGAGGAACAACGGAGGTTGCCGTTATTTCCTTAGGTGGCATCGTGACAAGCGAATCTGTTCGAATTGCTGGGGATGCAATGGATCAAGCAATCATAAGCTATATCCGTAAAACATATAACTTAACGATTGGAGAAAGAACAGCGGAACAGATTAAGATGGAAATCGGTACAGCACGTGTTGATGAAATGGATGAAAAGATGGAAATTCGTGGCCGAGATTTATTGACAGGGTTACCGAAAACAATTGAAATTTCAGCTAGTGAAATTTCTGAATCATTAAAAGAAGCCATTGCAGCTATAATTGATGGCGTGAAGAAAACATTAGAAAAAACCCCACCAGAACTTTCTGCAGACGTCATGGAACGAGGAATCGTTCTTACAGGTGGTGGAGCGCTCTTAAAAAATCTTGATAAAGTAATAAGTGACGAGACAAAAATGCCTGTATTTATTGCTGAAAATCCGTTAGATTGTGTTGCGTTAGGTACAGGAAAAGCGTTAGAACATATTGATTTAATTCGATCTCAGCAGTTGAAAAAATAAGGGGGGATAGCAATGCCACATTTTTCGAACAAAAAACTCATTATACTTTTAGTTGGTATGATTTTACTTGTGGCATTGATCAGCTTTTCATTACGCGATCGTCAAAATGCGACTCTCCCCGAACAATTCATTAAAGATTCAGTTGGCTTAGCACAAAGTGTTGTTGCTAAGCCAGCTAATTACATAACAGGTATCTTTTATAATATTCAATCATTATTAAATACTTATGAAGAAAACCAGCGCTTGAAAATGAGGTTGGAAGATTTTGCAGTTTTACAGGCAGAAGTAAATACTTTAAAGTCGGAAAACGAACAATTGCGGGAACTATTGGAAAAAAAAGATAGCTTACGAGATTACGATCCGCTTCGTGCAACAGTCATTGCAAGAAATCCTGATCAGTGGGAAGAAAAAATTATTATCAATAAAGGCTCTTCCCATGGTGTAAAGCAAAACATGGCGGTTATGACGACTAAAGGATTAATTGGTAAAATAAGCTTAGTTACTCCTTTTACTTCTGAAGTGGAATTATTGTATACAAACAATCCAAATTTCCGAGTTTCAGCAATGGTTCAAGGTGAAAAAGTGGTCGCTTTTGGCTTAATTGAAGGATATGACGAAGAGCGTAATGAATTAATATTAAAAAGAATTGATTCCAGTATAGAAATTAGTGTAGGTGAAAAAGTTGTTACTTCAGGTTTAGGAGGTATTTTCCCAAAAGGAATACTCATTGGAGAAATTACAGAAGTGACAACGGAAGACTTTGGTTTAACGAAAATGGCATATATACGTCCATCTGCTGATTTTTCAATGTTAGAAGAAGTCATTATTGCAAAGCGTAGTGCAACGGTCATCGACGGTTCTGATGGTGATGGAACAAATGCAGACTTAACAAATAATACGGGCATACCGGGTGAGGGTGAAGAATAATGTGGATCCGCTTAACGATTCCCTTTATTGCAATTGTATTATTTTTATTAGAACCTGAATTCGCATTGTTCTCACCGATTGAATGGAACGGGGAGATAATTTATTTAGTTCCTCGTTTTCTTATACTTTATTTAATTTTTATTTCTATTTATTACAGTCGCAAACGTGCGGTAACGTACGGTTTGTTTTTTGGACTCTTGTACGATGTGTTTTACATTGATATCATTGGTTTATACACTGTGTTGTACCCACTGGTATGCTATACAGCTGGTTGGTCTGTAAAATATATCCACCAACATTTAAGTATTACGACAATTCTGTCAGTAGTTTTAGTTGCATTGATGGAACTTATTTTATACTATTTCTTCCATTTTATTCAATTTACCACTTTGCCTTTTAAAGAGTTTTTATTGATTCGATTAATCCCTTCAATTCTAGCTAATTTACTCTACTTAATTATGCTTGGTTGGGCATTTAAATATTTAATAGATGCGCGAGTATTGCAAAAAGCTCGCGAACTATCTTAATTTTAATCAAGCGAGAGGTGTCACTCTTATGAAAAAACAGCTTGTCCATATGAAAGGGACAAAAGACGGTTTAGTGCTTCGGCTTGATGATCAGTGCGCCTACGCAGAACTGGTTGAAGAACTTGAGAAAAAAGTATCAGAAGGTGGAATTGATGGTAGAGTGAATGTCTCTCTCGATTTAGGCTATCGCTACCTTCTTGAACATCAAAAACAAGAAATAATTAAAATTATTGAGCAACCTGGTAAAATGGTCGTATCGAAAGTGTTTAGCAATGTCATTACAGTGGATGAAAACAATGCAAAAATTAAAGAAAATCAATGTGATACATATGTAGGCATTGTTCGTTCAGGACAAGTCATTCAAGCGCCAGGTGATATTATTATTGTTGGCGATGTCAATCCAAATGGAAAAATTGAAGCTGGTGGTAATATATTCGTATTGGGAAAATTAAAAGGCATCGCTCATGCAGGGATTGACGGAAATCGTGAGGCCATTGTAGCTGCTTCATGGTTCGAACCAACTCATGTTTACATAGCAGATGTGATTGAAGTGATGTCGAATGAAAAACCAATTATAAAAGAACATGCAGAGCAATTATTTGCATATATAAATAAAAATGGAAATATTTCATATGATCGATTACAAGAAGTGCGAAATATACGACCATTACTAAACACAAAAGGAGGTAGCTAATGTGGGGGAAGCTATTGTAATAACTTCAGGTAAAGGCGGAGTTGGCAAAACGACAACAACAGCTAACCTAGGTACTGCTCTAGCACTTCAAGGGAAAAAAGTATGCTTAGTGGATACGGATATTGGCCTCAGAAATTTAGACCTTGTTCTTGGTTTAGACAATCGCATCATCTACGATTTAGTAGATGTGGTTGAAGGGCGTTGCAAAATTCATCAAGCTTTAGTAAAAGACAAACGTGTAGACGATAAATTATTTTTACTGCCAGCTGCCCAAACAACTGATAAGAATGCCGTGACACCTGAGCAAATGAAAAGTTTAATTGAAGAATTAAAACGAGAATTTGAATATGTTTTAATTGATTGTCCTGCAGGGATAGAGCAAGGTTATCGCAATGCTGTAGCTGGTGCGGATAGCGCTATTGTTGTTACAACTCCAGAAATTTCGGCAGTGCGTGATGCAGATCGAATTATCGGTTTACTCGAACAAGAGCAAATTGATCCTCCGAAGCTTATCATTAACCGAGTTCGAAAAGATTTAATGAACCAAGGTGATGCAATGGATATCAATGAAATTACAACGCATTTATCCATTGATTTATTAGGAATTATAATCGATTGTGAGGACGTTATTGCTTCTTCAAATAAAGGTGAACCAATCGTGATGGATCCAAATAATAAAGCTTCATTGGGATATCGTAACATCGCTAGAAGAATTTTAGGAGAATCGGTTCCATTGATGACGCTTGAAGAACAGCATAAAGGAGTATTTAGAAAATTAATTTCAATCTTTTCAAAATAATACAGAGGAGAAAAAAGACTGTACAAAAAGGGTTCTGAAGCTTTGTTGATAGCAATTTAAATTGATTTCCGCAAAGTCGAGAAAGAATCAACAACGTATGTTAACTTTTTGAGCAGTCTTATTATTCATCCCCTTATTCTCATTTTTCAACATATAGAATCGTATTTTCATATTTTTCATATACTAAGGAAAAATGAGAATGGATGAGGGTATGAACAAAAAATGGAAATGGATCGCTTCATTTTTGCTTTGTACCGGTGTGCTGATTGGTAACTTCTTACATGAAACGGGAAGAATCTCCATTGATGTGAAAAAAATTGTATATAGTTCTGAAGATTTAACGTTCATGAGAAATGTTTTAAGGGAGATATTTGATAAGAAAGCACATGACACGATTGCTGTTTCCTCAGAGCCTATTAATCAAGAATTATTAACATTTGTACAAGTTAAGCCATACTTCAAAGGGTACTTATTTACCTACGAAGAATCGGTACCCTTAATTGCGATTGATCATGGTCTAGTCGTATATACGGGATATTCAAAAGATACGGGGAAAACGATTTCAGTATATTATGAGGATGATACGACTGTGACTTATGGAAATGTGGATTCTTTTTCATTGTTGCCTTACACATCTATTGAAAGGGGAGGCACAATCGGGAAAAAAGAGCCAGGGGATTTGTACATTCAAGTAGAGAAGGATGGGAACATTCTTAATTTAGAAGAAACATTACTATGGATGAAAGAGCATATGCGACCATGATGCGTATGACGATTCATCCATTATTTTTACCCCTTTTATTTGGCATGATACTTTATGGAAATGTTTCCTATTATGCACTTATTCTAACTTCATTATTAATTCACGAATTTGGACATATTCTAATGGCTTGGCTGTTAGGGGTAAAAGTCAAGCGATGTGTAATCATGCCGTATGGTGGGGAAATTGAACTTGAAGGTGGCTACTCGTTGTCGCCTCACAAGCAACTCCTTATTAGCTTAGGAGGACCTGTCGCTACATTTTGTTGTATGTTGATGGCTCCTTTTCTAGATCCTTTATTGGCCAAGCCTTTTATTAAAATTCAAATCGTTTTATTGTGCATCAATTTAATACCTGTATGGCCTCTCGATGGAGGAAGAATTGTTTTCGCGCTTATTTTACTTTTTTGTAAAAAAGCGAAAGTATATGAATTGTTTTTAGCAATCTCTTTCATACTAATTACGTTGACGGTAATCATTACATTTATTCTGTTGCCAAAAACACTATTTTTATTTGTTCTTAGTATTTTCTTATGGTTTCATATCATACAAGAATGGCGTTATCGAAAATACCGAATCGCCTTTGAAAAATATGTATTGAATCGATTGACTTAATACATTCAGTATGATAACATTTCATATGTTATTGTTTGTAGCACCTGTGCTACAACCGCTCTGGAAAGGTTATAAAGTATCATGATGATCACCTTTCTTACAGGCGAGTCTTAGACTAGAGGAGGTGCAAGTAATGTACGCTATTATCGAAACTGGTGGAAAACAGTATAAAGTTGAAGCTGGACAAGAAATTTACGTAGAAAAATTAGGTGTTGAGCCAAACGAGGTAGTAACTTTCGATAAAGTTCTTTTCGTTGGTGGCGAAACAGTGAAAGTTGGTACTCCAACTGTTGAAGGCGCAACTGTAACAGCGAAAGTTGTGAAAGAAGGCCGTGGTAAAAAAATCACTGTTTTCAAATACAAACCTAAGAAAAACTATCGTCGTAAACAAGGTCACCGTCAACCTTATACTAAATTAGTAATTGAATCAATCAACGCATAAGAGGTGACCGGATGATTACGGTAACCCTACATCACGACGAAAATCGCCGTGTATCTGCCTTTGAATTTTCTGGACATGCTGAATACGATGAATCAGGGAAAGATTTAGTATGTGCAGGTGCATCGACCATTGCGATTGGTACGGTCAATGCTATTTATGCACTATTAAATATTGAACCGAAAATCGAGCAGGCAAATGAAGGTGGAGGCTACTTAAAAGTAGACTTGCCAACGGATATAGATTCAGAAGTAGATGAAAAATTACAATTGATTGTGCAAGTAATGACTGCACAAGTTTATTCAATGGTACAAAATTACGGTCAATATATCCAAATCAACTACAGGCAAGTAGGAGGTGGAACACAATGAAATTATTGTTATCATTAGACCTTCAATTTTTCGCTTCTAAAAAAGGGGTAGGTTCTACTAAGAACGGTCGTGACTCTGAAGCAAAACGCCTTGGTGCAAAACGTGCGGATGGTCAATTTGTAACTGGTGGTTCAATTCTTTACCGTCAACGCGGTACAAGAATTTACCCAGGTGCTAACGTAGGCCGCGGTGGAGACGACACACTTTACGCTAAAATTGACGGAATTGTACGCTTCGAACGTATGGGACGCGATAAGAAAAAAGTAAGTGTATACCCTGTTGCACAAGAAGCATAATTTGATTGATTATGAAAGGACTGCAAATGCAGTCCTTTTTTCTATCTAAAAAAACTCCTTCCAATAGAAGAAATATAAAGAAAAAATTGCTATACTTAAATAGGTATTGCCGAGCATTATTGTATGGGAGTGGGGAAATTGACTAAGCTAACTGTAAATGAAATATTAAGAGCAGCTAATCATGATTTTATTAATCAGTTGCAATTAATTAAAATGCACTTAGATTTAAACCGAATTGATGACGCAAAAAAGATTATAGAAAATTACTGTAATCATTATAAATCATTATCAATTTTAAATAGATTAAATTGTCCTAAAACCGTTGAATGGATTCAAACTTTTCATTATCGATTTCCCTCAATTGAATTAAAGTTAAAAATAGATGTGACGACTGCTCCAAAGGTGAAAAAAGATGAAGAAACTGTAGAATACTTAGAAAAGACGATTCAACATGTTTATCCTCATTTAGATCCATACAGTGAACAAGAGTTGTTGCTTACGATTGAATCCAAAGAGGAAATCTTACGAATCACCTTTGATTTACATGGAAAATGGAATATTGAACCTTTTAGCTCGGAGAAATATAGTAACAATTTGGACATTACCACTGAAAAAGAATCCATAAATGATTGGAAATATGTTTTAACCTTTAAGGAGTGAAATTATGTTTGTAGATCACGTAAAAATATATGTTAAGGGCGGAGATGGCGGAGATGGAATGGTTGCCTTTCGCCGTGAAAAATATGTACCGTATGGTGGTCCAGCTGGTGGAGACGGCGGAAATGGTGGCAATGTCGTCTTTGAAGTGGATGAAGGATTACGTACATTAATGGATTTCCGCTATAACCGCCATTTTAAAGCACCCCGAGGCGAAAATGGTATGAGCAAAGGGATGCATGGAAAAAATGCAAAAGATTTAATTGTAAAAGTTCCACCTGGAACGGTAGTGATCAATGAAGAAACTGGAAACGTCATTGCGGATTTAGTTGAACATGGACAACGCGCTATTATTGCAAAAGGGGGCAGAGGTGGCCGAGGAAATATGCGCTTTGCCACACCAGCAAATCCTGCACCTGAACTTTCAGAAAAAGGAGAACCTGGGCAAGAATTAAATGTTATATTGGAATTGAAAGTATTAGCAGATGTTGGACTTGTAGGATTCCCTAGCGTTGGGAAATCGACACTGCTTTCCGTTGTTTCCTCAGCAAAGCCAAAAATCGGTGCCTATCATTTTACAACGATTGTTCCAAATCTAGGAGTAGTTGAAACAGATGATGGTCGCAGCTTTGTCATGGCAGATTTACCGGGCTTAATTGAAGGAGCCCATCAAGGTGTGGGGTTAGGGATGCAATTCTTGCGCCATATTGAGCGAACTAGAGTAATTGTGCATGTTATCGATATGTCTGGAATGGAAGGACGCAATCCATTCGAGGATTATGTGACGATAAATGAGGAGTTAAAACAATACAATTTACGCCTTACAGAACGACCTCAAATTGTCGTAGCGAACAAAATGGACATGCCTGGTGCAGAAGAGAATTTAGTTGAATTTAAGAAGAAAATTGGCGACGACATAAAAGTGTTTCCAATTTCAGCGATTTCGCGAAAAGGGCTTAAACCATTATTACATGAAATTGCAGATCTATTAGAAGTAACTCCTCACTTTGAACTGCATGATATAGTTGAAGAAAGTGATGCAACTGTTTTATATAAACACGAGGCGAAAGAGCAAGAATTTGAAATTACTCGAGATGATGATGGAGCATATGTGCTTAGTGGATATACAATTGAAAGATTATTTAAAATGACTGACTTCAGCCGTGATGAATCGATTCGTCGATTTGCAAGACAGCTTCGTCATTTAGGAGTGGATGATGCATTAAGAGAACGAGGTGCAAAGGACGGAGATACAGTACGCATTTTAGATTATGAATTCGAATTTGTGGAATAGTAGGGGGGATGGTGATGAAAAATGTTGCTGAACAACGCTATTATTTAGTGCGGGAAGACGTGCTCACCGATGCCATGCAAAAAACATTAGAGGCAAAGCGATTGTTGGAGACAGGAAAGGTCAACTCCATATGGGATGCGGTAAGGCAAGTGGATCTTTCTAGAAGTGCCTTCTATAAATATCGGGATGCTGTCTTTCCCTTTCACTCCATCGTAAAAGAAAGAATTTTAACGATGATTATTCAGTTGCAAGACCAAAAAGGAACATTAGCAAAAGTATTGGAAATTATTACTGAAGCTCATTGCAATATATTAACCATTCATCAAACCATTCCGATTCAAGGTCGTGCCAATGTTACCCTATCACTAGACGTTACAAGTATGATGATGGACTTAAATGAATTAATCAAAAAAATGAATGAGTTAGAATTTGTCGAATCTGCTGAAGTGATAAGCTCGGGGGCATTATAACTCATTCTTTAAAATAAGCCATTTATTGATTGATGGGAGGCTAAATGGTGACAAACAATGAATGGAAGTACCGGATTGCCTATTTAGGACCGGAAGCTTCATTTACGTACTTAGCAACAAATTCACTTTTCCCGAATGAATGGAACATTGCTTATCGAACGATTCCAGAGTGCATTGACGCAGTAACAAATGATTTAGTGGATTATGCGGTTGTACCCTTGGAAAATGCTTTAGAAGGCAGTGTACCACTAACAATTGATTATTTATTTCATGAAGCAAATTTATATATCATCGGGGAAATTAAATTAAAAATTCAACAGCATTTAATGGTCAATAAAGCGCAAAAAGATAATTGGGAAAAACTAGAGGGTATTTATTCCCATTCACATGCTTTAGCTCAGTGCCATAAATATTTATTTTATCGTTTTAGCCATGTTCCGTTGCATCAAACTACCTCCACTGCGCAGGCGGCAAAAATGGTCGCTGAGAATCCTGATAAATGTATTGCAGCAATCGGCAATGCGTCTTCTGCTGAAAAGTATGGATTGGAAATTGTGGAACACAATATTCATGACTTACATTTTAACCATACTCGATTTGTTGTATTATCAAAGCACAATACTCGTTTACCAATCGAAAAATCAGATGGTCAACCGAAAACGACGCTAATGTTGACGTTGCCTCAAGATGTTGTTTCCGGAGCGTTGCATCAAGTGCTCTCGGTTTTTGCCTGGAGAAAATTGAACTTGAGCAAAATTGAATCACGACCACTAAAAACGGGATTAGGAAACTATTTCTTTATTATTGATGTGCTTGCAGATGAAAGTGAACCGATGATGAGAGGAGCCTTTGAGGAGTTACATGCTCTTGGCTGTAAAGTGAAATCACTCGGAACTTATTATACATATAATGCATCGGAGTGATCATGTTGAAGTCAATCATCTTATTTGACGGTGAGTGTAACTTTTGCAGTCGAAGTGTTCATTTTATCATGAAACGAGACCCTCAAAAAAAATTTCAGTTTGCATCTCTACAAAGTGAAGTAGGAAAATTGTTATGTAATCAGTATCAAGTTCCAAAAGATTTAAATAGCATGATTTTAATTGAAAATCAACGTTATTATGCGAAATCATCGGCCGTATTGCGCATTTCTCTAGGGCTAGAAGGGTTTTGGAAAGTTTTTTCTATATTGATGATATTCCCACCTATTCTTCGGGATACAGTTTACGATTTTATTGCAAAACATCGTTATATTTTTGGAAAAAATCAATCTTGTAAAATACCAAATAAAGAAGATATGGAAAGATTCTTATAAACATAAACAGGCTGGTAGAAAGTAATATTGTTTTCTAACCAGCCTTAATTCTTAATAATTGTTCTGCCTATTACTTTTCCTTCAACAATTTTTTAAAGAACTATTCTTCTATCAAATACCCCTTTTCACGCAGCCTTTTTTCGGCTACTTCAATTTGTTCTTTTGTCGGCGCTGAAATGACATGTAAATGGGTTCCTTGCGTTAAGACAGAAAGGTAAGTTGCATTTGTTTCCTTCACTTTTTGAAGAAACTTTTCTACGTCAATGCGGGATGATAACATCATCGAAGCTGTAATTTCTCCATACACCGGATGTTCAACAATTACATTTTTTACTGTTACCCCACAATCTACAATCGTCAACAATTCATCTTCTGTTTCTTCAGCATTATGTATACAAACAATTTTTTTTTCAAATAAAGCCGTTGTATCGTCTTGATTCATATATAAATATCCTTGGCTTGTTGCAATAATCGGTTCATTTCGCGCTTTTAATAAATTCATGTCGTTAACAATCACTTGTCGACTAACATTTGCATATTTTGCTAATTGTGTACCTGTAATGGGCTCTTTTGAATTCTTTAGGATATTTAGCAATTCATTTCTCCGTTCTTCACCAAGCATTTTTTTCATACAATCACACCTTCTAATAAAATAATGTGTATACGGATAAGCCTGTTAAACATAGTTTAACACGAGGAGTAGTAAAGGGAATTATTTTTGTGTCTTTTTTGA
Source organism: Ureibacillus sp. FSL K6-0786 (assembly GCF_037965165.1). Lineage (GTDB taxonomy): Bacteria > Bacillota > Bacilli > Bacillales_A > Planococcaceae > Ureibacillus > Ureibacillus thermosphaericus. The sequence continues at coordinate 2,694,826 of NZ_CP150191.1, forward strand.
TTCATTGTCATATTATAAAACGAGAAAAGGAGGATGTTTGTGCGAACTCACATTGTTCAAAAAGGAGATACTCTTTGGAAAATTGCTAAGCAATATGGTATCGATTTTGAGGAGTTAAAAAGATTAAATTCACATTTAGCAAATCCAGATTATATTGTGCCTGGTATGGAAATTATTTTACCAGATGATCATTCAACTCGGAAACATTCGTATGGACATAAAGAAATGCCAGATAAAGCAAAAACGATTGAAACACCGCCAAAAGATAAAAAAGTAGAGATTCCGCCGAAAGCCAAACCAATCGAAACACCACCGAAAAAACAACCAGTAGAAAAAGAAATGAAATTGCCTGAAATTCCTCCAACACCACCAGTACCACAAATTGTTCCGATGCCGATTCAACAAATGCATCCACACGAAAAGACAGAATTCCACTTTGATTTTTCACCACATCTGAATATTCAACGACACATGCAACATCCACATATAATGCCAATCCCACAACCAGTTATGCCACAGCCGATTTTCATCAAAATTCCACAACCAGAAGGAATGAAAGAAGAAAAGGAAAAAGAGAAGGAAAAAGTAGTAGAGAAAGAATATGTACCGGTTCCTCAAACTCACATTGAATATGTTCCGGTGCCACAACCTATTTATATTCCATGCATGCCGCAACATCCTTGCAACTGTAAACCGCACAAAGTAGAGCGTTGCGGTTGTAGAGAAGCGCAAGACCATATGCAACATCATGCTCAACCATATTTCACAAACCAACATATGTTGCCGCCATGCCCTGAATATCCAATGCATTATGGAATGGATTATCAACAAATGATGCCGTATGGAATGGATTATTCACAAGGTATGCCATACTCCGGTCAACCAGCTCCGGATATGCAATACAGTTATCCGTACGAAGCAGGAATGTATGACGGAAGCGAAGCAGAAAATCCTATGATGACACAAATGGCAACAGAATATCATACAACTCAGAATGATGATACAGATTGGCTCTTTGAATCTACTTCACAAGATGAGCAAAAAGAAGGGGAAAAAACATTGAGTCAGGATTATAATAGCCAAATGCAAGAAGGACATCAGGACTACAATGTTTTTGAACAAGCAACAATGCCATCATACGACTATTATCAAATGCCACAAGGTTATCATCCTATGAATCAAGGGATGTATCCACCGATGTTTCAATCTATGCCACAATCAATGTATCCACAAATGGATCAAGGATTCGACCCAAGTATGCAGCAATATTATCCACCGAGAATGAATCCTTGTGCACCACATTTTAAACCGTGGTCATACTAAATGCAAATTAAAAATAATATATGGAAGCAACATGCAGGTAACGAAACACTATTCATAAAAAAATATGATCAATTTCATGTATTTGAAAAAGTAGCGCTAATTCATGAAGAATTAGAAAAAATTCAGTTTCCTTATATCATTCCATTAAAAAAATCAGAAGAGCCTTATTTGCTTGTTCAAAGTTGGCAAAAGAATAGTTATAGCGCGGATTTTTCCAAGACAAAACATAGAAAGAAAGCAGTGAAAATACTAAAGGCATTACATGAAACAAATGAACAGATTGAATGGAGCCATTATTCTGTCATTCCAAAACAGAAACTCATTCAAAAATGGAATGCTAGACTTGAACGGTTTTTATTGCAAGAAAATGAGCTGGTAAAATATTTGCGTCATCAATATTACGATATTGTTCTCTATGCGAATAAAGCGTTAAAAAAGATACGTCAAAACCCAGGTTCTTTTCCAACAAAGATGACATTGCTACATGGCGATGTTGTGCACCACAATTTTTTAATGACAAGAGATGGAATGAAATTAATTGATTTTGATTTAGCGGTTGTTGGCGATGCGGCGGAAGAGATGATTTTATGGATGCACCGGGCACTACCAAATGTAGATTATGATATTGAAACATTATTAAATGAAAATAAATATTTAAGGGAAATTTGTCTTTCAAAATTACATTACTTGCAATACCCTAATGAACTGTTAAGAGAATGGCAATATGTCTTGCATCTAGGTGATTATGAGAAAGATGCTTTCTTAGAATATATAATGCCATTTACAGAAAAGGCGTTAAGGCATTGGCCTGAACTGATGGCAACAACTGATAAAATTCAAGAAATGTTTGAAGTAGGATAAAATACGAGATTATGTTAATATAAAATAGAATAGTAAATAGTTGACCGTCATAAAAGACGGTCTTTCTTTTGTTTCAATAATGTGTTTATACCAACACTCCGAATGTGAGGAATGAAAATGTACGATTATATCATCGGACAAGTGACGCGCATTACACCTGAATATGTCGTCTTAGAACAGAGCGGGATTGGATACGCAATCATCACACCGAATCCGTTTGCTTTTCGTGTGAATGAAGAAAAACAAAGAGTATTTGTACATATGCATGTAAGAGAAGATGCTCAGCAATTGTATGGTTTTAAAACGATAGAAGAACGAGAATTATTTAAAAAACTTATACAAGTTTCCGGTATCGGTCCAAAGAGTGCGTTATCAATTCTTGCAAGTGGAAATCCTTCGCATGTTATTACAGCCATTGAAATGGAAGATGAAAAGTATTTAGTTAAATTTCCTGGTGTCGGGAAGAAGACTGCTAGACAAATGATTCTAGATTTAAAAGGGAAACTTGGTTCGCTCCTTGAGCATGTGGAACTTCCAAGTGCTGAAGATGAATTGCCGCTATTTGGTGTGAATCCATATCAACATGAATTAGAAGAAGCAATGTTGGCTCTTCATGCACTCGGATATTCCGAAAAAGAATTAGAGAAAATTAAGACTTTATTAAGTGAAAAGGAAGATTTACAAACGACGGAAAATTATATGAAATATGCATTAAAACTTTTGTTAACGACAAAGTAACAAGGAGGGCGGCAAGTGAATCGAATCGTTTCAAGTGAAGCAAATGAATTGGATAACCAAATTGAATTATCTTTGAGACCTCAAAGGCTTTCTCAATATATCGGGCAGCATCAAGTAAAAGATAACTTAAAGATCTTTATTGAAGCGGCAAAATTCCGACAAGAATCGTTAGACCATGTGTTGCTATACGGTCCGCCAGGATTGGGAAAAACCACTCTAGCTAATGTGATCGCAAATGAACTGGATGTAAACATTCGGCTTACAAGTGGGCCTGCAATTGAACGACCAGGAGATTTAGCGGCTATTGTTAGTTCACTAGAGCCTGGGGATGTCCTCTTTATAGATGAAATTCATCGCCTTTCCCGAACAATTGAAGAAGTGCTGTATCCAGCGATGGAAGATTTTTGCCTTGATATCGTCGTTGGGAAAGGGCATGACGCCCGCTCTATTCGATTGGACTTGCCGCCTTTTACATTAGTAGGAGCTACAACAAGGGTAGGTTCTTTATCTGCTCCTTTACGAGATCGTTTTGGTGTATTATTAAGACTTGATTATTATGATGAACATTCATTAATTGAAATTGTAAAAAGAAGTAGTAAACTGTTTGAAGTAGAGATTGATGACAGAGCTGCAGAGGAAATTGCAAGGCGTTCTCGCGGAACTCCTCGTATTGCTAATCGCTTGTTGAAGCGGGTAAGAGACTATGCACAAGTGATAGGGGATGGAATGATAACCCTTGATCTTGCGAAACAAGCTCTTGAATTACTTCAAGTGGATCGATACGGTTTAGATCAAATCGACCATAAATTGCTACGAAGTATGATTGTACAATTTAATGGTGGACCCGTTGGATTAGATACATTAGCGGCTTCCATCGGAGAAGAACGCATCACGATAGAAGATGTGTACGAGCCATATTTAATGCAAATCGGATTTATTCAACGTACGCCACGAGGACGTGTGGCGACAAAATTAGCTTTTGAACATCTTGGTTATACTTATTACGATGAAACAAAGTAAAAGGAAGTTATGTATGAAAATTGAAGAATTTGATTTCAACTTACCAGAAGAATTGATTGCTCAAACACCACTAAAAGATCGTGCAGCAAGTAGATTGCTGATCGTAAATCCTTTTTCAAAAGAAATTGAACATCATCAATTTCCTCATATTGTAGATGAGCTTAATGCGGGTGATTGTCTTGTATTGAATGATACCCGTGTAATGCCGGCTCGACTTTTTGGCATAAAAGAAGAAACGGGAGCTCATATCGAAGTTTTATTGTTAAAACAATTGGAAAAGAATAGATGGGAGACATTAGTCAAACCTGCAAAGAGGGTAAAAATAGGCACGACAATTTCTTTTGGCGATGGACTGTTGCGTGCGACTTGTACGGACGTTCTTGATCATGGTGGACGAATATTTGAGTTTAGTTACGAGGGCATTTTTTATGAAGTGTTAGAAAAATTAGGTGAAATGCCACTACCACCATATATTCATGAAAAATTGGAAGATAGAGAGCGTTATCAAACAGTTTATGCAAAAGAAATTGGCTCTGCAGCAGCTCCAACAGCAGGACTTCATTTCACTGAAGAAATTCTTGAAAAAATTCGCAATAAAGGGGTTGAAATTGTCTTTATTACCCTTCATGTTGGTCTTGGAACATTCAGACCTGTAAGCAGTGAAACAATCGAAGAACATGAAATGCATTCAGAGTTTTATAGCATTAGTGAAAGTGCTGCTGAAACGATTAATCGAGTGAAAGAACAAGGTGGCAATGTCATAGCAGTCGGTACTACATCTACAAGAACCCTTGAGACTGTCGCTTCCAAATATGATGGCAAAATCAAAGCGGAACAAGGATGGACAGATATATTTATTTATCCAGGCTATGAATTTAAATGTATTGATGGTTTAATTACGAATTTCCATTTACCTAAATCAACTTTAGTAATGCTTGTGAGTGCATTGGCTGGAAAAGAGACGATTTTCCATGCCTATAGTGAAGCGATTAAAGAACGATATCGATTCTTTAGTTTTGGTGATGCGATGTTTATTCGGCCAAAAGCATAACACTCAACAATCGAAGTACTGTTTATACTTTAGATGAAGAGAGGAATTTACAAATGACACAACCTGCAATTCGATATGAACATATCAAAACATGTAAACAATCAGGAGCAAGGCTAGGAATTGTCCATACGCCACACGGTTCCTTTGAAACACCAGCATTCATGCCCGTTGGAACACAAGCAACGGTGAAAACGATGTCACCTGAAGAGTTAAAAGAGATGGGCGCGGGCATAATTTTATCCAACACGTATCATTTATGGCTCAGACCTGGTAACGAAATCGTAAAAGAAGCGGGCGGCTTGCACCAATTCATGAATTGGGATCGCCCTATATTAACCGATTCAGGTGGATTCCAAGTATTTTCGTTAAGCGACCTTCGAAAAATTGAAGAAGAAGGAGTTTATTTCCGGAACCATTTAAACGGAGATAAGCTATTTTTAAGCCCTGAAAAATCCATTCAAATTCAAAACGATTTAGGAGCGGACATCATCATGGCGTTCGATGAATGTCCACCATATCCAGCAACTTATGAATATATGTTGCAGAGCGTGGATCGAACAACACGTTGGGCGAAACGATGCAAAGAAGCACACCAGCGTCCAGAAGAACAAGGGTTATTTGGTATTGTGCAAGGTGGGGAATTTGAAGACTTAAGAAAACGATCTGCGGAAGCTCTTATAGAATTGGATTTCCCTGGATATGCTGTAGGTGGATTATCCGTAGGTGAACCAAAAGATGTGATGTACCGAGTATTAGAATTTACAACACCGCTACTTCCTGAAAATAAACCACGCTATTTAATGGGGGTAGGTTCACCGGATGCTTTAATTGAAGGGGCAATCCGAGGTATTGATATGTTCGACTGCGTATTGCCAACGAGAATTGCTCGAAACGGAACGCTAATGACTTCGCAAGGCCGTCTTGTTATTAAAAACGCTCAATATGCGAAAGATTTTGGACCACTTGATCCAAACTGTGACTGTTATACATGTAAAAATTACTCAAGAGCTTATATTCGTCATTTAATTCGAACTGGAGAAATTTTTGGATTAAGACTGACAACGTACCACAACCTTTATTTCTTATTGAGATTGATGGAACAAGTAAGACAAGCAATTAGAGAAGATCGATTGCTTGATTTCCGCAATGAATTTTTTGAGCAATATGGATTTAATAAACCAAATGCGAAAAACTTTTAAGCAAAGAAGCAAACTTTGAATAATTTAAGAAATTTTTCTAATAAAATAGAAAATAAAATCGATTTTTACCTTCGTTTTATACTATACTTATGAGGTGAGAGATAGAAAGGGGGATATACTGGATGCAAACATTATATAACTTATTACCAATCATTATCATGTTTGTTGCAATGTGGTTTATTTTAGTTCGTCCTGCTCAAAAACGACAAAAAGCGACACAAGAAATGCAAAATAATTTAAAGCGTGGAGATAAAGTCGTAACAATCGGTGGACTTCACGGTGAAGTAGATGCTTTAGAAGATTCTGCTGTATATCTTCTAGTTGATGGCAAAACTCGCTTAAAATTTGAGCGTCAAGCAATTGGACGAGTTATCAACGATTAATCCATAGACAACGAATAAAAGGGGGCGTCTGAAAAGTCATTTCAAGACGCCCCCTTTGCGACGAGGTTGGTGACATTTTGATGTGACCACCGCAGGAGCAAAGTTTTTAAGAGAGTATTACTAGTAAGGAGTAGGGCTGTTCAGAAAGTGATTGACTTTCTGGACAGCCCTTTTTTTGTATAGTTGACAATCGCTTGGCCAACAATAGGAAAGAAAGGATGTGGGATGTATGGAAGTGTATTTACAAATTCTTTTCAGAACGGTCTTTTTATATTTGCTCGTGCTTGTCGTTTTTCGCCTCATGGGTAAAAGGGAAGTAGGCGAACTAAGCATTATGGATTTAGTGGTATTTGTGCTCATTGCTGAATGTGTTGCTTTTGCTTTAGATGATTTAGATAAACCGTTATTTGAAAATGTTTTTCCAATTCTTATTTTGCTCGCCATCCAGTATTTAAATTCGTTGATTGCATTAAAAAGTAAGAAAATCCGTGATTTAATTGATGGAGATCCATCGATAATTGTGGAAGATGGTGTTATTAATCAAGAAGAAATGAGAAAGCAACGATATAATTTAGACGATTTATTTCAACAAATGCGTGAAGAACGCATTCCTTCCGTACAGCAAATTAAATATGCATTTCTTGAACCGTCTGGTAGACTATCGATTTTCTTAAAAGATGATGACCCGCTCATCTTTCCACTGATTGTTGATGGATATATAATAGATCGGCATCTAAAATTCCTTGAAAAAGATAGAGAATGGCTGTTGGAAAACTTAAAAAAGAAGGGCTATGAAAAGCCGGAAGACATTTTTTATTGTTGTTATGAAAATTACGATTTGCACGTACAATTAAAGTCGACGAATAAGAATGGAACGTAAAAATCGAAAATCGCTCCATTTTAATTGATTTGTTACTAGTAGAAAGATTGTTAAAACAATAATGGTTAAAGCACTATTTGTCCAAAAATTAAAGGAAATTTTACTGAAAATATAACTTTGAATAATACAAGTAAGAATAAAAATCACATAAGGAATTGCAAAGAATCGGAAACCGGAACTAATCATTTTGTGCGCCCGTAGTGTTGCCATATGTAAAAAAGATGTTACTAATACACCAAATCCAATTGCGATAATTGCACCATATTCTTGAATAAATGGTTGAGATGCTAGTACAAACATGACGAATAATTTCCCGATTCCGCCATAAATGGAATTCATCATGGCAGGTTTTGCTTCATCCATTGCTTGCAAAATGGAGTGTAGAGGGCTTTGGATATAATAAAAATAGAAAATTGGAGCTAAAATTTTCATAAATCCACGGTTCTCCTCTAAGTGAAAGAGCCGCATAGCAAGTTCATCACCGTGCAAAAAGAAATATGTCGCAGCGTAGGCACCAATGATGGATGAAAGGCGTAAACTTATTCCGATGCGATTATTCAGTAACCTTGTATTACTCCTTGCTACAGCATCGCTCACTGCTGGAATTAAAACGATCGCTAAAGCATTAGGAATAAAAGAAGGGAATAATAATAACGGTACATGTACACCAGAAATAATTCCGTATAAAGTCGTTGCTCCTGCAGCTGTCAGTCCTGCAATGGTTAATGCCTTCAAAAAGACGATTGGTTCCAAAAACCATGTGAATGTGCCAAACAATCTGCTTCCTGCACTTGGAACGGCAATACGCAGTAAAGGCATTGCCGGATATGGTTTTTGTGAGGAGGGTTTTTTTAGTTTTTTCTTTTTCATGAAATAATGAATGTATAAATAAATAAACGAAATAAATTCACCAACTGCAGTAATTGCCATTGCATATGCAGCCGTTAATTCAGGGTTGTCCGGCACAACGAAAAATGGCAATGCTAAAGAGATTAAAACGATGCGTACCAGCTGTTCGATCATTTGGGACCAGGCTGTTGCTGAAATGATGGCAATACCTTGTAAGTATCCTCGAATTAAACCGGAAAATACAATAATTGGTACAGCCCCTAACGCAATATATAGCGTAATTTTTGTTCCTTTATTATGTAATAGCGTTTCTGCCAAATATGGAATAAATAATATAAGAATCGGTGTAAATAAGATAATGGATAAAATTGACCATCTAAATGCTGTTTTCATGACGGAATGAAGTTGTCCAATTTGGCGTTTTGCATATAGTTCTGCAATTACTTTCGCTACAGCAATAGGGATGCCTAGCTGTAATACTGAAACGAAGAATATATACGCTGGATAGGCAGTCATATAAACTCCAACAGCTTCTTCGCCAGCTACCCTCATAAATTGCATTCTATAAATAAAACCGAATAGTTTTGACAAAAAAATGACAACTGTGAGAAAAATAGTTCCTCTAACAAATGATGCCATCCATACAATCCCTTCTCAATTATTCTATTATTCGTTACAATATTTGTATGCTTTCCTAAAAACAGTTAATACAGAACGATGGAGTGATTTGCCTATGGTCGAACATGAGCGCTTATTTTCAAAAGTTTTGCCTGTGCTTAAGAGCAAATTAGAAGAAATGAACTTAAACGGGTATGAAGGTATTACGATTGAAGAAATTTGGAATTATTGTCTTCAAAAAAAGTGGCGAAAGAAAAATTTGGATGAAATTCGAATTCATGAAGCCGTATCAACAATTTTTTCATTAAAAGCTTCAGAAATCGTGAATTATTTGCAAATCCAACAATTCCAAAGCACAAATTGGTTTTCTGAAGTAAATCAAGAAGAATTGAGAGAATTATTAAATCCTACAAATAATAACAATTCTGACAAAGAAAATGTATAGATTCGGTTTGACAGGTTGACTTTCGTGTTTCATAATTAGTTTGTTACATAAGAAAAGGAAAGGTATATTTTTGCAATAATTTCGATTGAGCTTATCCACTCCAAGTTTATTCTTCATTTGGTGGAAATATCACGAAAAAAATTTCGGAGTACTAATTCAAGAGATTATTGTAAAGATATGCTTGCACGTGTTTATGTATGTACAAGCTATTGTACATTGCATCAAGGAGGATTTATCAATGAATTCAAAAAGCCGGATCGTTTCCTTTGTACTGGCTGTAATCGTACTTTTTGGTGCGATGGGCTTCACAGTAAAAGGAGTATTAAAAGATGTAAAACTTGGACTTGACTTACAAGGCGGATTTGAAGTTTTGTATGAAGTTGAACCCTTAAAAGAAGGGCAAAAAATTACTCAAAGTATCGTAGCAGATACGACGACCGCTTTATCAAAGCGTATCGATGCTTTCGGTGTCAGCGAGCCGAGTATTCAGGTTGAAGGTGAGAATCGGATTCGTGTTCAGCTTGCTGGAATAGACGATCAATCATCTGCTCGGGAAATGTTATCAAGTACGGCGAATTTAACATTTCGTGATGTAAACGATAATTTACTGTTAGACGGTTCTGATTTGAAAGAAGGCGGTGCTGCGGCTTCCTTCGACCAACAAAATCGACCAATCGTTACATTGACGTTAAAAGATGCACAAAAATTTGCAGACATTACATCGAAAATTTCTCAAATGCCACCAGGTCAGAACTTACTTGTTATTTGGATGGATTTTGTTGAAGGAGAAGACTCATATAAAGAAGAAGCAACAAAGCCTGATCCGAAATTTATTTCAGCAGCGTCTGTAAAAGAAACTTTAAATACAACAGACGTTATGATTTCAGGGAATTTTACTGTTGAGGAAACGAAAAATTTGGCAAGTATGTTAAATGCGGGGGCACTTCCTGTAAAATTAACAGAAATTTATGCAACATCAGTGGGCGCTCAGTTTGGGGAACAAGCTTTAAATAGCACTGTATTCGCTAGTATTGTTGGTGTTCTATTAATTTTCATCTTTATGTTGTTTTACTATCGATTACCTGGTTTTATTTCGATTATCACGTTAACGGTATTTGCCTATTTAGTACTGCTTATTCAAAATTTAATTGGTGCAGTATTAACGTTGCCAGGTATTGCAGCTCTTGTACTTGGTATTGGTATGGCTGTGGATGCGAATATTTTAACAGCAGAGCGTATTCGAGAAGAAATACGTGTTGGTAAATCACCAAAAGAAGCATTCCAAATGGGATCTAAACTATCACTAAGCGCGATTATAGATGCACAATTAACAACATTACTAGCTGCGGTTGTACTTTTCTACTTTGGTACAAGCTCAGTTAAAGGTTTTGCGACAACGTTAATCATTTCCATCTTATTAAGTTTCTTAACTTCTGTATGGTTATCACGTGCATTACTTGGATTACTCATTAAGAGTGGCAAATTCGATAATCCATTCTTCTATGGCGTTCGAAAATCAAAAATTCATGACGCTTCAGAAGGTGTAGAAACATTAGATTTAACAACAAACTTCGATCGCATTGATTTCGTTCATAACCGCAAAAAGTTTTATGCTATTTCAATGATTATTTTGTTGATTGGGGTTGTAATGCTTGGTATCTTTAAATTAAACTTAGGCATTGACTTCTCAAGTGGTACGCGAGTTGAAATACTTTCAAATGAGCCGACTACCCAAGAAGAAATGGCCGATTATTTAGAGAAAATCGGATTCCCAGCAGATGAATTAGTCATAAGTGGTGAAAATAAAGATACTGCTGTTGCCACTTATAAAAAAGATTTCACGCAACAAGAAACGTTAGATTTAAAATCAGCAGTGATGGAAGACTACGGTCATGAACCAAATGTAAGTACAGTTTCTCCAACAGTTGGTCGTGAACTCGTTAAAAATGCGATTTACGCTCTAAGTTTTGCCGCTCTTGGTATTGTCATTTATGTGGCATTCCGTTTCGAATGGAGAATGGGTGTAGGTGCAATTGTTTCACTATTACACGATGTATTCTTCATGGTGGCAATTTTCAGCGTATTGCGCTTAGAAGTGGACATAACTTTCATTGCAGCAATTTTAACCATTGTCGGTTATTCCATAAACGATACGATTGTTACCTTCGACCGTATTCGTGAAAATATCGACCATAAAGGCGAAATCAAATCGAAAGAAGAACTTGCCGAAATCATCAATAAATCCCTTCGTCAAACGATGGGACGTTCCGTAAATACAGTATTGACGGTAATCATAGTTGTTGTTGCGCTCTTAATTTTTGGTGCGCCAGCAATTCGAAATTTCTCAATCGCTTTACTCATTGGATTAGTAACGGGAATGTATTCCTCCATTTGTATTGCAGTACAACTATGGTATACACTAAAAGTGCGCGAAATGAGCAAAAAAGGTACGACAGTGAAGAAAAAAGAGAAGAAGCAATGGGGTTCAGACGAGCCAGTAGTTTAATAATCTATTTCAGATACTCTCTAGTTTAGGGAGTATCTTTTATTTATTATTGGAAGATAAACTTTACTAGATTAATATAAGTTTTTTATCCAATACTTATGAAATTTAGGTATAATGGACTTCGTGAGGATGTGAGGTAATGATACAATCATCAAAAAAATGGAAGATCCAAAATCCCGATGAAATGTTTGTTCAACAATTACAAAACAATTTACATATTTCTAGTTTGACTGCAAAAATATTAGCATCAAGAGTGAAGACACTAGATGAAGCTAGAAATATTATACATATGAAAGATGACCAACTACATAATCCTTATTTGTTAACGGGGATGAAAGAAGCGGTAGAACGAATTGAATTAGCATTACATCGAGGGGAAAAGATATTAATCTATGGAGATTATGATGCAGATGGTATTACGAGTACGTCCGTCATATTGCATACATTGCTTGATTTAGGAGCAGATGTAGATTTTGAGATTCCGAATCGCTTCACACATGGATATGGGCCAAACGAAGAATTGTTCAGATTGGCACATGAGAAAGGAATCCAACTGATTATTACTGTCGATAATGGAATTAGCGGCATCGAACCGATACGCATAGCAAAAGAGCTTGGTATGGATGTGATTGTTACAGATCACCATGAACCGGGAGAAGAGCTGCCGCCTGCAGACGTCATTATTCATCCGAGGGTACCAGAAGGGAAATATCCTTTTGGTGAATTGGCAGGGGTAGGCGTAGCTTTTAAGCTTGCCCACGCATTATATGGAGAGGTGCCTGAGCATTTGTTTGAATACGTTGCACTTGGCACAATCGCAGATCTTGTCCCCTTAACTGGAGAGAATCGATACATTGTTCGTAAAGGGTTAGAGAAATTGCGAAAGTCAAATCACCCATGGGTTCAAGCTTTATGTGAAGCATCAGGAGTAAAGCAGCATGAAATCGATGAAGAAATTATCGGTTTTTATTTTGGTCCTCGATTAAATGCTATAGGACGCCTAGGTGATGCAAAACCCGGTGTAGAGTTTTTAATGAGTGAAGATTTAGCAAGTGCCACAATGGGAGCTAAATTGCTAAATGAAAAAAATAATGAGAGAAAAGAGTATGTCAATTCGATTACTGAAGAAGCAATAGAAATGATTGAAAATAATCCGGATATTAGCAATTCTTTAGTGCTTGTCGTGGCAAAAGAAGGATGGAATCCGGGGGTAATTGGAATTGTTGCTTCCCGTTTAGTAGAGAAATATTATAAACCGACAATCGTGTTATCGATCGATTCAGAATTGGGATTAGCAAAAGGTTCAGGACGCAGCATCGAAGGATTTCATTTATACAATGAACTAGCAAAAAATCGGGATATTCTTCCGCATTTTGGCGGACATCCAATGGCTGCAGGTATGACGCTTTCAGCTGAACATATCGATGAATTGAGAGTACGACTTCATCAACAAGCATCAACATGTTTATCCGATGAAATGTTAACGCCGACATTATACATTGATGTTCCTATCGATTTAAGTGAAGTAACGGTTGAAGCAATTGAAGAATTACAGAAGTTGAAACCATTTGGTGTTGGATTTGAAAAGCCGATTTTTGCTATACAACAAGTTTCGATTCGTTCAATGCGCAAAATCGGTGCAAATGAGAACCATATAAAAATGGAATTGGAAGATGCATATGGAATTCTTGATGCAGTTGGTTTTAACAAAGGTTATTTATTCAATGAAATTTCCTATGGCGTGAAATTATCCATTGTTGGTGATTTGCAAATCAATGAATGGCAAGGTAGAAAAAAACCGCAATTTTTACTTTCGGATGTTCAGATACTTGAGTGGCAGTTATTTGATTATCGGGGAAAAGTAAATGCCAATCATTGGGTGGGAAGCATTCCTATTGAAGAATCATCCTTTATTGCTTTTCGTGAGGAAACAATTCAATATTTTCAAGCAGTCATACCATCCATTCAATTAGTTGAAGATGAAATTGACAATTCTCTTTCATCGTATATTGTATTATTGGATTTACCAAAACGTATTCATACAATGGAAAAGCTAATTGAAATTGCAAAACCGCAACGTATTTATGCGGTATTTTACACACCGAATTCCCAATATTTTAATGGCATGCCAACACGAAAGCATTTTGCTCAATACTATACATTTCTAAAAAATCGCCCATTCTTTAACTTAAACGAACATATTCATCAACTATCCAAACATTTTGGTTTAAATGTGGATACAATAAAGTTTATGACAAAGGTGTTTTTTGAGCTCGGTTTTGTTACAATAGAAAATGGTTTGCTTTCCGTCAATGAATTTGCAAGTAAACGTTCTTTAACTGAAGCTACCACATATCAATTGCGACAACAGCAAATCGAATTGGAACAAAAATTTTTATACTCAACTTATTCAGAGTTAAAACAATGGTTTGATAATCGAATGAAGGAATTATCTTATTCCTAAGGAGGAAAATGGAATGGATTTAAGGGAACATATTGCAATTGTACAAAACTTTCCAAAAGAAGGAATTAGTTTTAAAGATATTACGCCGTTAATGGATAACGGTGAAGCATTTAAATATGCGGTTGATCAAATTGTTGAATTTGCAAAAGAAGTGGGAGCAGATATTATCGTTGGGCCAGAAGCACGTGGATTTATTATCGGATGTCCTGTTGCGTATGCATTAGGAATTGGATTCGCTCCGGTGCGTAAACCAGGAAAATTGCCGAGAGAAGTAGTTAGTGTTGAATATGCATTAGAATATGGTACGAATGTACTTGCTATGCATAAAGATGCAATTTCCCCAGGACAAAAAGTGTTAATTATTGACGACTTACTAGCAACAGGTGGTACGGTGGATGCTACAATTCAATTAGTTGAAAAACTTGGTGGTACCGTTGCTGGTTGTGCATTCATTATTGAACTAACAGAATTAAATGGCCGCGAAAAAATTGGAAATTACCCGATCAAAACATTGCTTCAATATTGATTTCCCAAAAAGAATTCGCACTTTGAATAACTGTGCGGATTCTTTTACTTTAATAAGCGAAAATTTTTTAAAAAAAATATTTTTTCATCTGACAACGGTTTATTATTTTGTTAGATAAACGCAATATGATAAGACTTGGCTTTACATTTTATTTATACTTTTTTACAATTAGTTTTATATATAAAACAGAAAAATTTTTGAAGGTGGACAAATCATGGCGAAGGAGCAAATTTTGACGCCCGAAGATGTATTTTCGAAAGTAAAAACTTATATGAATGATGAGCACGTCGAATTTGTGAAAAAAGCTTATGAAGTGGCAAAAGAAGCACATAAAGAACAAACCCGAAAGTCAGGGGAACCATATATTATTCACCCAATTCAAGTTGCTGGAATTTTAGCGGACCTTCAAATGGATCCACAAACAGTAGCTGCTGGATTTCTTCACGATGTAGTGGAAGATACCTCTGTTACTAGGGAAGATTTAGTAGCCGAGTTTGGTGAAGAAGTAGCTTTGCTTGTAGATGGTGTTACAAAACTAGGAAAAATTAAGTATTTATCGAAGGAAGAGCAACAAGCGGAAAATCATCGAAAAATGTTTGTTGCGATGGCACAGGACATTCGTGTGATTTTAATTAAACTTGCCGACCGCCTTCACAATATGCGTACGTTAAAACACTTATCTACAGAAAAGCAACGTCGAATTGCGAAAGAAACGTTAGAAATTTTCGCTCCCCTTGCCCATCGCCTAGGAATTTCTAAGGTGAAATGGGAATTGGAAGATACGGCTCTTCGCTACTTAAATCCTCAACAATACTATCGAATTGTAAGTTTAATGAAAAGAAAGCGTACGGAACGGGAAGCGTATTTAGAAAATGTAATGGACGAAATTCGCTCTCAATTAAATCAAGTTGAAATTGATGCAGAAATCTACGGTCGTCCAAAGCATATATATAGTATTTATCGGAAAATGGTTTTACAAAATAAAGAGTTTAATGAGATTTATGATTTATTGGCTGTACGCATCATTGTAGATAGCATCAAAGATTGTTATGCGGTACTAGGAATCGTACATACACTTTGGAAACCAATGCCTGGTCGCTTTAAAGATTATATCGCTATGCCGAAACAAAACTTGTATCAATCCCTTCATACAACAGTCATCGGCCCTTATGGCGACCCATTGGAAGTGCAAATTCGTACGAAGGAAATGCACAAAATTGCAGAATACGGGATTGCTGCACACTGGGCATATAAAGAAGGCAAATCACTGAATCCAAGTAAGGAAAGCATCGATCAAAAATTAACTTGGTTCCGCGAAATTTTAGAATTCCAAAACGAATCTTCCAACGCAGAAGAGTTTATGGAATCGCTGAAGCTAGATTTATTCTCCGATATGGTTTATGTGTTTACACCAAAAGGAGACGTTATTGAATTACCTGCAGGAAGTGTTCCAATTGATTTTGCTTATCGAGTGCACACTGAGGTCGGAAATCGAACAATTGGTGCCAAAGTGAATGGGAAAATGGTACCGCTTGATACACCACTAAAAACAGGGGATATTGTTGAAATTTTAACTTCTAAACAATCTTTTGGGCCAAGTAGAGACTGGTTAAAAATTGCTCAAAGTTCTCAAGCGAGAAATAAAATTAAACAATTCTTCAAAAAGCACTTGCGTGAAGAAAATGTTCTCAAAGGAAAAGATTTAATTGAAAAAGAAATAAAAGCACAAGAATTTGATGTAAAAGAAGTGCTTTCAGAAGAAAATATTCAACGGGTTTTGAACAAGTTAAATTTCACAAATGAAGAAGATTTATATGCAGCAGTAGGTGTAGGAGGAATTACACCTCAACAAGTGGTGAACCGCCTCGCTGAGAAAAAGCGGAGAGAGAGAGAGCAAGAAGAAGCTCTTGAAAAAATTCAAAAAGAAATGCAAAACCCGAAACAAAAGAAACAGAATGGTGAATTAGGTGTTATTGTAAAAGGCATCGATAATTTGTTAATTCGACTTTCTCGTTGCTGTACGCCAGTTCCTGGAGATGAGATTGTTGGATTTATTACAAAGGGTAGAGGTGTATCTGTTCATCGTATAGACTGTCCTAATGTTCAAACAGGTGGGGAAGATCGCCTAATTGAAGTGGAATGGGAGCATAGTGAAGCACAAGGGAAGAAAGAATATCCTGTTGATATTGAAATATCTGCATTTGATCGCCCAGGAATATTAAACGATGTTATGCATGCGGTTACAGAGACGAAAGTGAATATTTTAGCTGTTTCTGGTCGTGCTGCTCATGATAAAATTGCAACGCTTCATTTAACAATAGCTATTACAAATATTTCTGTATTACACAAAGTTGTAGAGAAAATTAAACAAATGCCAGATATTTATTCCGTACAGCGGGTTATTAATTAGTTGGTTTGAGGTGTGTTTGTCGATGAGAGTGGTCTTGCAACGTAGTAAAGAAGCAAAAGTAACAGTTGATGGAAAAGTAACGGGAAAAATTGACAAAGGATATGTTTTATTAGTTGGTATAACGCATACAGACACGATAGAAGATGTGAGATATTTAGCAAAAAAAGTAGCAGAGATTCGCCTCTATGAAGATGAAGAGGGAAAAATGAATCACTCAATTAAAGAGCATGGCGGAGATATTTTATCTGTTTCTCAATTTACGTTATATGCAGATACGAAGAAAGGGAGAAGACCAAGCTTTGTAGAAGCAGCTCGACCTGAGCAAGCAGAGCCTTTATGGAATGCCTTTAATGATGCCTTACGTGA
This sequence comes from Ureibacillus sp. FSL K6-0786, assembly GCF_037965165.1. Lineage (GTDB taxonomy): Bacteria > Bacillota > Bacilli > Bacillales_A > Planococcaceae > Ureibacillus > Ureibacillus thermosphaericus. The sequence goes on from NZ_CP150191.1 coordinate 2,712,465, forward strand.
ACAAGGTTTAAAAGTTGAAACAGGCATTTTTGGAGCCATGATGGATGTATCCCTTGTGAATGATGGTCCAGTTACAATTATTTTAGAATCGAAATAAAATAAATTGGCTTTCTAGAAAGATTGAACTTTCCAGAAAGCCAATTTTTTATTTTAGCTGTGCATCAAAATATTGGAGTACTCCTTCATAAATGCCCATTGTTGCTTGTTCACGGAAGAGGTCAGTATTAATCACTTTTTCCTCACTTGGATTACTTAAATAACCTAATTCTACTAATATCGCATTTTGTTTATTTTCTCGTAATACTAAATAGTTCCCTTGTTGCACGCCACGATCCCGCAATTTGATCTGATCTGATAATCCATCATGAACAAATTGTGCAAGTGACTCTTGATAAGAGTGGAAATAATATGTGGTAAAACCTGAGATTGTCCGATCTTCAGTTGCGTCATAGTGGATGCTTATAAATGCATCCGCAGCAAGTTGGTGGGCGAGTGATACACGCTTATGTAGACCCACATACACATCAGATTCCCTTGTTAAGTAGACTTCTGCTCCTGCTTGCTGCAATTTAGATTTTAACAGTTCCGCCGTTTTTAATGTAATTTCTTTTTCAATTGTGTTCCTTAGACCAGCAGTTCCCTGGTCATTTCCTCCATGACCGGGGTCAAGCACAATGGTTACGCCATTAAGAGTGCCTTTCTTTCGATTATCTTTCTTATCTTGTTTTACGGATTGTTCGTTTGTCGAAACTACCCAACTTGCTACATAACCTGTTGCATCTTCAGAAAGTTGAATTTTATACCAATCATGTTCCTTCTTAATGATTTTAAATTGTTCTCCAGCTTGGACGTTCATGATTACGTCCGATGAAGTTGTGGGTTCTTTTCGAATATTTGTCCCATTGTAGATAATTGTAATGGTTTGTTCTTCTTTTTCTTCCTCTATCGAAGAATTGTCGAATGTACCGTAAAAGCTATAAATCCAACCTTTCTTTCCATTAAAATCGATTTGAATCCAATGGTGGTCTCGAGCTAGAATTGCGAATTGTTCTCCTTTTTTCGCAATGCCTAATTTTTTCGATTTTAAGTTTGGTTTTTGTCTTACGATTACAGCATCGACAACGATTGTAAAATGATTTGATTCTTTTACTTCAGCCGATTCGGTTTTTTCACTCACCGTGTTATTTAATTCATCGATAGTACCTTCATTCATCGTGATAAATTCGGATGAAACCCATCCCGTCAATTGTTGATGCTGGATTTGAACCCACTCATTCCTTTCATTTAATACCACCACTTGCTCTCCAGTATGTAACTGACCTAGTACAGGAGCAGAAAGTGACGGCTCCAAACGAATATTTAAATGATTAACTTGGGCGATAGCATATTTTTCGACGTTATTTATTTGTTCTGATTGAGTTAGCCAGGATGCGACCCATCCTTTTTTCTCATTAACCTCTACATATAACCAATCACCTTGACGATCCAATACCTTCAATCTTTTGTTTTTTTCAAGGGTATCGATAATATCGAACGACAAACCAGGTCCTTCTCTCAAATGCAATTTCTCCGCAAAAACAATGCGAGATTCTTCATTGTTGGCTAATACGAAGCCTGAAAAATATGTAGTTGTACAAGAAATGAGTATTACTATACAAAGAATAAGTATATTGCGCTTCATAAACATCCAACTTTCAAATAACAAATAATGTGAAAATCTCTTTATTTATTGTAAAATGTTATCCATGTATAAATCTATACTTTTTTGAAAATAGTTGACAACTTTTCGTTGCACAATTATGATTAAAATTAATGTGAAAATGTGTCGATAGCCTTTGAACAAGAGAGTAGCATTTACTGTATGTTCAGAGAGGGAAAGACTTTGGCTGCAATCTTTCCTACAGAAGGTATTTGCGAAGAACACTTGGGAGGCTTTTTCCTGAAATTTAAGTAGGGAAAAACGGAAACGGCCGTTATCCGTTATGAGGTGGGTGTGTTCATACACATCAACTAGGGTGGAACCGCGGAAGTGATATGCTTTCGTCCCTTGTTATAAGGGATGAGAGCATTTTTTTGTTCCAAAATTTGTTTATAGAAAGGAGATAGGAAATGGCTTTTAAAGTACCTAGAGGCACACAGGATATTTTGCCTGAAAACACACCTAAATGGCAAAAAATTGAATCCATTTTACGAGAATTAGCTCGCGTTTATCGATATAAAGAAATTCGCACACCTATTTTTGAACATACGGAGTTATTTCAACGAAGTGTAGGGGACACAACGGATATTGTTCAGAAGGAAATGTACACATTTGAAGACCGTGGTGGCCGTTCATTAACGTTGCGTCCAGAAGGAACTGCTTCAACGGTTCGTGCCTATGTCGAACATAAGATGTATGGAGCACCTGATCAACCAATTAAACTATCCTACATGGGTCCAATGTTCCGCTATGAGCGTCAACAAGCTGGAAGATACCGTCAATTCGTTCAGTTTGGTGTTGAAGCGATTGGTAGTGCTGACCCTGCTATCGATGCAGAAGTCATTGCTTTTGCAATGGACATTTACCAAACAGTAGGTTTAAAAGATTTAAAATTAATGATTAATTCTTTAGGAGATAAAGAAACGAGAGATACCCACAGAACAGCACTAATCAATCATTTCAAACCGCACATTCATGAGTTTTGTGATGATTGTAAAAATCGTTTGGAAAAAAATCCACTACGCATTTTAGACTGTAAATTAGACCGCGAGCACCCGCTCATGCAAACAGCTCCTAAATTAACGGATTACTTAACACCGACATCAAGAGAATATTTTGAACAAGTGAAGAAATATTTGGAAGTTCTAGGAATTGAATATGAAGTAGATCCAAATCTTGTTCGAGGTTTAGATTATTATACTCACACAGCCTTTGAAATAATGAGCACTGCAGAAGGCTTTGGAGCAATTACAACTCTTTGCGGTGGTGGAAGATATAATGGGCTAGTAGAAGAAATTGGCGGCCCAGATGTTCCAGGTATTGGATTTGCCTTATCGATTGAAAGATTGCTCCTTGCTTTAGAAGCAGAAGGGGTTGAATTAGAGTTAGATGACGCGCTTGATGTTTATGTCATTGCCCTTGGTGATGAAGCTAAATTAAAAGCTGTGGAATTAATTAGCTCTTTCCGTTTAAAAGGCATTTCTGCAGATATGGATTATTTGATGCGTAAAATGAAGGCTCAGATGAAATCTGCTGACCGTCTTCAAGCGAAATTTGTCGTGATTATCGGCGAAACGGAGCTTGAACAGGGAGTTGTAGTTGTGAAACAAATGGAAACAGGAAACCAAGAAAAAGTAGAAATTAATGAAATCGTAAATTATCTGAAACAACAGCTTTCTATAGATTAGATTAAAAAATTGGAGGAATAGAAAATGGCTCAAAGAACACATCATTGTGGAGAATTAAGAGAAGAACATCATGGACAACAAGTCGTTTTAAAAGGTTGGGTACAACGTCGTAGAGATTTAGGAAGTTTAATTTTCGTAGATGTTCGTGACCGCACTGGTATTGTACAAGTTGTATTTGGTGATGAAGCGCCACAAGCCCGCGAAATTGCAGATAAAATTCGAAGCGAATTTGTAGTCGAAGTAGAAGGAAAAGTTGTACTTCGTGATCCAAGCCAAGTAAATCCAAACATCGAAACTGGTAAAATAGAAGTTGTCGCAACGGATATTAAAATTATTAATACATCTAAAACACCTCCTTTTGCCATTGAGGATTATGTCGACATCAATGAAGATGTACGTTTAAAATACCGTTACTTAGATTTAAGACGTCCTGTTATGTATAACACATTTAAATTACGCTCCGATGTAACGCGTACAATCCGTAACTTCTTGCAAAATGACGGTTTCTTGGAAGTGGAAACGCCAATTTTAACAAAATCTACTCCAGAAGGTGCACGAGACTATTTAGTCCCATCTCGCGTGCATGAAGGAGAATTCTATGCATTGCCACAATCACCACAATTATTCAAACAATTATTGATGGTGGCAGGATTCGAAAAATATTTCCAAATCGCTCGCTGCTTCCGTGACGAAGATTTGCGTGCTGACCGTCAACCAGAATTTACTCAAGTGGATATTGAAACATCTTTCATGTCCATGGATGAAATTATCGATATGACAGAACGCATGTTAGCTGTTGTCATGAAAGAAGTAAAAGGAATTGAAGTGCAAACTCCATTCCCACGCATCTCTTACCAAGAAGCGATGGATCGTTTTGGTTCCGATAAACCAGATGTTCGCTTTGGCTTAGAATTAATCAACCTTACGGACATTGTAAAAGATAGCAACTTCAAAGTATTTACGAGCGCGGTTGAAAAAGGCGGCGTTGTAAAAGCAATCAATGTTAAAGGGGCAAACGACAAGTTTACTCGTAAAGATATTGATGCATTGACAGAATTTGTGGCGATCTACGGTGCTAAAGGATTAGCTTGGATTAAAGTGACGGAAGAAGGTTTCACTGGTCCTATCGCGAAATTCTTTGAAGGTCAAATTGTAGAAGATATCAAAAATGCGACTGGTGCTGAACCTGGAGACTTATTATTGTTCGGAGCAGATGATGCTTCTATTGTTGCCGCTTCTCTTGGTGCATTGCGCAATAAACTAGGAAAAGAGTTAGGCTTAATCGATGAATCACAATTTGCTTTCCTTTGGGTTACAGATTGGCCATTACTTGAGTGGGACGAAGATGAAAAACGCTATACTGCTGCTCACCATCCGTTCACTCGTCCATTTGATGAGGATATTGAATTAATGGATACAAATCCAGATCAAGTTCGAGCACAAGCTTATGATATCGTGTTAAACGGTTATGAATTAGGCGGCGGTTCATTACGTATTTATGAGAGAGATTTACAAGAAAAAATGTTCAAACTTCTTGGATTTACAGAGGAACAAGCAAAAGAACAATTCGGTTTCTTACTTGAAGCGTTCGAATACGGTGTGCCGCCTCATGGTGGAATTGCGATGGGATTAGACCGTTTAGTGATGATTTTAGCAGGTCGCAACAACTTGAGAGATACGATTGCATTCCCTAAAACTGCTACTGCAAGTTGCTTGCTGACTGATGCGCCAAGCGAAGTTTCACCAAAACAACTAGAAGAATTACATTTAAAAGTGAATGTATTTAATAAATAAGCATAGAAAAGGGGCCGTCTGAAAAGTCATTTTTAGACGGCTACTTTGTTACTGTCTTCCACGCTAAGTTACAGATAAATTATGATGAGAATAGTGAAACTTGTTTTGACTATCTCAGGAACAAAGATTTATAAAAAACCATGATTATGAAGAGTGAGGGGTTCTGGAAAGATTTCGACTTTCTAGGCCCTTTCATATTAAAAATATAAATGGATTTGATTTTTCTTTTGTTTTTTGCACGCAAAAAATCAAATTCTAATTAAAATAAACAAAAAATTAACACAATTTAATCTATATTCATTGAAATTTACTTCAACTAATGTTATGATAATACCAACACGAATCCTGAAGTGTTTGTGAATGCCATATTAACAGTTTTGACCGAACAACAATAAAAAGGGAGCTCAATATTTTGACTTGGCAAACATGCCCCATCAGAACGCCAAAAGTATAGGGGACGTTTAAAAAGTCAGTGAGGGCACCCACCTGCGAGATAGCGGGTTCAAAACGGTGTTAATGACGCACTACGGCATCTTCGGGATTCGTCACGCTTCAAACTCCTCCATTTTGATGGAGGAGTTTTTGTTTGTTATTAATACTTTGGAAATATAAACGTATACACTTCTAACCAACACTTATGATATAATTCCGATGTGAAAAATTCGAATGAAAGGCAGAAAGGTATGTTACATCAATTTTCTAGAAACGAACTTGCGATAGGAAAAGAAGGATTAGATAAATTAAAAAATACAACCGTTGCAATTTTAGGGATTGGAGGAGTTGGCTCTTTTGCTGCGGAAGCATGTGCACGAAGCGGTATAGGGCGAATTATTTTAGTAGACAAAGATGTGGTAGATATCACAAATGTTAATCGCCAATTGGTTGCGTATTTATCAACGATTGGAAGACCAAAAGCAGAAGTTATGAAAGAACGAATTGCAGATATTAATCCAGAATGTGAAGTTATTCATTTACACATGTTTTATAACGAAGAAACGTATGAAAAACTATTTGAATATGATATTGATTATGTCATTGATGCCTCAGATACAATCATGTATAAAATTCATTTAATGAAAGAATGTTTAAAGCGAAATATCCAGATTATTTCCAGTATGGGTGCTGCAAATAAAATGGATCCAACAAGATTCCGCATTGCAGATATTTCAAAAACTCATACAGATCCAATGGCAAAAGTTATTCGTACGAAATTAAGAAAAGAAGGTATAAAAAAAGGCATAACGGTAGTCTTTTCAGATGAATCACCAATTGTCGTAAGACCGGATGTTGTTGAAGAAGTAGGGAATCCCGATGCGTCCATCCGAAAAGCTAAAATGCCCCCATCATCAAACGCTTTTTGTCCATCCGTTTGTGGGCTTATTTGTGCAAGCTGGGTAATCAACTCTGTATTAAAAGACATACCAATTAAGCGTGTAAAACAATAATTATCTAATTAGAATGAATAATGAAATAATTTTTCTAATAAAATAATGAGTGTGTGTAATCATAATGAAGAGACAATAGAAAATGGTAGCTTTTAAATTCTATCGAATCGTACTTTTTTATAAATACCCCCATATTCGGAAATTGCTATTAATGAAGCTAAAAAAACAGATTTAATACATTTTTTTCACGTTTTATTATTTCATTCAAAATAATAAGGATTTTATTGATATAGTAAAACTTAATACGAGCATACAAGGGGGTATTTTATGCCAAAAATTCAAATAAGAAATGACATATTGAATTTAGTCCAGCTTCAAGAAGAATTGGATGGGATTCTCTTCGATTATATTGATACTTCGCAAAAATGGGATTTGGCTTTTGAAGAGTTAAAACAGTTATTGGATGAATCGGTTACTTACTTCAAAAAATATGTGCAAAGAAAAGATGGAAGATTGCCGGAAAGCGATATGTATTGGTCTTTATTTATTGATATAGTAAGCAAAATTATATACTTCAAAACAATTGCATATATGAACCTTGTAAAGGAAATGACTGAGGAACAAAAAGAGCAAATAAAAAAATCTTTTCATGATGCAGCAAATTGTTTACCGGATATTCAAGGACGCAATTTAGAATTTTTACAAGAGTTGAGCGAAACATATAATCAATTATTTCATGAAGAAGATGAATTTGAACGCTATTACCTTGATAAAAATAATGGTTTAAAAGACTGCATTCGTTTTTTCAATGAATTTTGCAATCAATATGGAAAGAATATCCTAAATTAATAAACATGGCTACCACTTGATGCTTTTTTTTGGAAAGTTAGGGAAACGGTAAAAATCGAACAACTTTACGTTTAAAACCAGGAAATAAGAAAAAGAGCGAATGAAAAATTTTATTCATTCGCTCTTTTTAGTGCGCCTGGCATGGGTGTAATCTATAGGGTGTAAGTCCCGAACTGTGAAGGCAGAAGTAACAGTTAGCTTAACGCAAGGGTGTCCGTGGTGACGCGGAATCTGAAGGAAGCGAGCGGCAAACTTCCGGTCTGAGGAACACGAACTTCATATAAGGCTAGGTATCATTGGATGAGTTTGCTAAACAAAACAAAGTCCTTTCTGCCAAAGGTGGTACAGAGTAAATGAAGCAGATAGATGGAAGGAAAGATTACATTCTTACCCGGGGAGGTCTGGCGGATATGTGAAGTACGCTTCATAACCTACTTAGTGATAAGTAGCTGAACCGTCAGAAGTCAGCAGAGGTCATAGTATTAGTTGGTTTAGAACTACTAAGAAGGACCGAACAATTAAGAGAGAATAGCCCTTGGCATTCAGTGAGTCATGATGAACACAGAAAACGTAGTACCTCACTTGAGGAAGGAAGCGGTGAATCCCGTGGGAGACCTCTTGGAGGGTGGAGTGACCACTGGCATAAAGAGAACAGCTATTCACGGAAGTTATAAAGACTTGCGTCAATCATCTTAATTGAACCGCCGTATACGGAACCGTACGTACGGTGGTGTGAGAGGACGGGAGTTAATCGCTCCCTCCTACTCGATCGATAAAATCTGAAAACAAATTCGGTTTATCTCGATTAAGGATTTACTGATTGTTATGATTTTTTAAGGATTTTAACTTTTCATAGATCGTTGCCATCCTTTTTTCTTCTCCTGCAATGACAGGGCGATAAAATTCCATATCTTGAAGATTGTCTGGTAAATATTGTTGATTTACCCAACCACCAAAAGTGCCTATTGGATAGTCGTGAGGGTACTGGTAACCAACGTGACCTAATGTTTTGGCTCCCGCATAATGAGCATCCCTCAAATGCATAGGAATATCCCCAGTTTTTCCTTCATGAATGGCTTTAATTGCAGCGTCTAATGCCTGATATGCGGAATTGGATTTTTCAGATAAACACATTTCAATGACTGCATTGGCAAGGGGAATTCTCGCTTCAGGTAAGCCGAGTACTTTTGCTGCTTCTGTTGCTGCATATACATGGGCGCCTACATTGGGATTCGCAAGGCCAATATCCTCATATGCCATCACCAAAAGTCTTCTACAAACTGCAATTAAATCTCCATTTTCAAGCAAATGGGCTAAATAATATAAACTTGCGTTGACATCGCTTCCTCTCACAGATTTTTGCAAAGCGGACAATAAATTATAAAAATGCGTGCCACCTTTATCTCCATATACGCCGATGCGTTTCGCCAAGTGTTCGATAGTAGAATCTTCCACACGCACAATGTCATCTATTTCTTCTGAAGCATGAAAGACTGATTCTAACAAAGTTAAAGCTTTCCTAGCATCACCATTGGAAGCAATCGCAATTTTTTTTATTTGTTCATCATGAATATCAATTGAATATTTTCCTAATCCTCGTTCTTCATCATGCAATGCGTTTTTTAACAGTTGGACAAGTTCCTCAAGAGTCAAACGTTTTAGTTGAAAAATCTCCCCGCATCGGGAACGGATTGCTGGATTGACATCGTGAAATGGATTTTCTGTCGTAGCACCGATTAAAATAATTGACCCATCTTCCACATGGGGTAATAATGTATCTTGTTGAAGTTTATTAAATCTATGAATCTCATCTAAAAACAGTATGACTTTTCCTGTGAGCCTTGCTTCTGATACAATTTGTTCAACATCTTTTTTTCCAGCAATCGTTGCGTTTAAAGGAAAGAAAGGTAAATTTGTGCTTCCTGCAATAGCATAGGCGATAGAGGTTTTCCCAATTCCTGGTTCACCGTACAATAACATTGACGGAACATGTCCGTTTTGAATCATTTTATATAAAGCGGTATCTTTACCAATAATATGTTGTTGTCCAACTACTTCATCTATATTTCTAGGGCGCATTCGAAATGCCAATGGTTCATTTTGCATAGTACTTCCTCCGATGAACTTAAAAAACTTTTCATTTATAAATTATAATAGACCTTTTCCAAGTGGAATAAAAGGTGTTATGTTATACTAGACGAAGAATATGGGAATAGAAATTTGAGGTGTAGTAAGATGAAAATTTCAACTAAAGGTAGATATGGTTTAACAATTATGATCGAATTAGCAAAACATTATGGGGATGGTCCACTCCCATTACGTAAAATTGCGGAAGAAAAAAATCTATCAGAGGCATACTTAGAACAATTAGTATCTCCATTACGTATTGCTGGTTTAGTAAAAAGTGTGCGCGGTGCATACGGCGGTTATTTACTTGCAATTCCACCAAGTAAAATTTCAGCAGCAGATGTAATTCGTGTATTAGAAGGTCCAATCCAACCAGTGGAGGGAATTGAAGAAGAAGAGCCACCACAACAACAGCTTTGGATTCGCATTCGCGATGCAGTAAAACAGGTACTTGATACGACAACGATTGAAGATTTAGCAAATTATACTGACGAGACAGAGTATGACGGTTATATGTTCTATATTTAATTGCACTTAAGAATAAAGGAGTTTATCGGCACATTATGCAAACGTTTTACTTAGATCATGCAGCAACTTCACCAGTTCATCCAGAAGTCATTAATTCTATGACGGAAGTAATGGCTCGTGTGTATGGAAATCCTTCCAGCATTCATGCAGCAGGACGATCTGCAAGAAAGATATTGGACGAAGCGAGAAGTATTTTAGCTCAATCCATTGGCGCGAAAGATACAGAAATCATTTTAACAAGTGGTGGAACAGAAGCTGATAACACAGCAATATTTGGAGTAGCTCAAGCTTTAAAATCGAAAGGTAAACATATTATCACAACATCAGTAGAACACCATGCTGTTCTACATGCATGTGAACAGCTAGAAAAAGCAGGTTTTGAAGTAACATATTTACCAGTAAATGAAAACGGTCGCATTTCTGTTGAATCTGTAAAAAATGCATTGCGAGCTGACACAATTTTAGTAACGATTATGTATGGAAATAACGAAGTCGGTACGATTCAACCTATTAAAGAAATTGGCGAACTTTTAAAAGACCATCAGGCGATTTTTCATACCGATGCTGTTCAAGCTTATGGATTAGAAAAAATCGATATTAATGAATTACATGTTGATCTTTTAAGTGTCTCCAGCCATAAAATTAACGGACCAAAAGGAATAGGCTTTTTGTATCAACGAGAAAAAACGCCTCTCGTCGCTACTTTTTATGGTGGTTCACAGGAAAGAAAACGTAGAGCAGGGACGGAAAATGTACATGCTGCTGTAGGTTTTGCAAAAGCTGTTGAAATCTCACAGCGGGAAATGGAAAAAAGACAGGAAACATATCTTCAATTTAGAACGATCTTTTTAAACGTATTAAATCGGGAACAAATTACTTACAAGGTAAATGGCGATCATGAATATTTCCTTAAACATATATTAAACATTAGTTTTCCAGGAATGGACGTTGAATCGTTCCTCGTGAATTTGGATATGGACGGTGTTTATGCATCAAGCGGTTCAGCGTGTACAGCAGGTTCCATTGACCCGTCTCATGTGCTTGTTGCAATGTTTGGAAAAGGTGCATCAGAGCTTCGTAATTCCATTCGTTTTAGTTTTGGTTTAGGATTAACAAAGGAAGATGTTGAAATTGCAGCTGAACGTACAGCTAAAATCGTGAAAAGAATGACGAATTCATAGAATTAGAAAAGGTGAAATACATGGTAGAAACTCGTGACCCATCACAAATTCGTGTAGTCGTTGGAATGAGCGGTGGGGTTGACTCATCTGTTGCTGCTTATTTGTTGAAGCAACAAGGATACGACGTGATTGGTATCTTTATGAAAAACTGGGACGATACAGACGAAAACGGTGTTTGTACAGCAACGGAAGATTATGAAGATGTGATTAAAGTTTGTAACCAAATTGGAATTCCGTATTATGCTGTTAACTTTGAAAAAGAATATTGGGATAAGGTATTTACGTACTTTTTAGAGGAATATAAGGCTGGTCGCACGCCAAATCCAGACGTGATGTGCAATAAAGAAATTAAATTTAAAGCTTTCCTTGAACATGCATTAAAGCTGGGCGCTGATTATTTAGCAACAGGACATTATGCTCGAGTGGAAGAGCGAGATGGGGAAGTCGTGTTATTGCGCGGCGTCGATCGGAATAAAGACCAAACATATTTTTTAAATCAATTGAATCAGCAACAGCTGCAAAAGGTCATGTTCCCAATCGGGCATATTGAAAAGCCGAAAGTAAGACAAATTGCTGAAGAGGCTGGTCTTGCAACGGCGAAGAAAAAAGATTCAACAGGCATCTGTTTTATTGGTGAGCGCAATTTTAAAGAATTTTTAAGTAACTACTTGCCCGCGCAACCTGGTAACATGGAAACCCTTGATGGCAAAGTTATGGGGAAACATGATGGGCTAATGTATTATACAATTGGACAAAGACACGGCCTTGGCATTGGCGGTGAAGGTGAACCTTGGTTTGTTGTGGGGAAAGATTTAAAACGCAATGTGTTATATGTGGGACAAGGATTCCATAATGAAGCATTGTATTCTACATCATTAATCGCAACAAATATGGGCTTCACATCCAATCAACCGAAACCAAAGAAATTTACTTGTACAGCTAAATTCCGCTACCGACAAGAAGATACTCCAGTAGAAGTGGAGCTTTTAGATGATCAAAAGGCACATATTACGTTCCAAGTGCCGCAGCGAGCGATTACGCCTGGACAAGCTGTTGTTTTATATGATGGGGAAGTATGTTTAGGCGGAGGAACAATTGATGAAGTAATAAAAAATGGTGAAAAATTAACTTATGTAGGATAATTGGCGGCTAAGTTGGTCGCCAATTTTTGATGAGAGGTGAGAACATGAACTATAATGAAGAAGGCATCAAAGCATTGCAGGAAGAGCGTTATGAAGATGCAGTGAAAGCTTTCACGGAAGCAATTGAACAAAATCCGGATGATCCAGTAGGCTATATTAATTTTGGGAATGTCCTTGCCGCAATGAACGAGATAGAGCGTGCAGAGAGATTTTTTCAAAAAGCGATTACTCTTGATGAAAAAGCTGCAACGGCCTATTATGGATTAGCAAACTTATATTATAATTCGGAGCGATTTGTAGAGGCGGCAAAACTTTATCAAAAGTCGATTGAATATGGAATTGAAGGTGCCGATGCTTATTACATGTTAGGGAAAGCATTAGAAAAGGAAAATAAAGTAAAACTGGCACTTCCATATATGCAACGAGCTGCTGAACTTGCGCCGGATGATATGCAAATTCGTTTAAGTTACGGCATTTTATTATGTAAGTTAGAGATGTTTGATTTAGCAAAAAAGGAATTGGAGTATGTCTTACATAATGATGAACAAAATGCCGATGCTCATTATAATTTAGGTGTGCTCTACGCCCTCTCGACAGAGGATGCAAAAGAGGCGTTATATCACTTAGAACAAGCCTTTACAATTCAACCAGAACATGAACAAGCAAAATATATTTATGACATGGTAATGGAGCGCTTAAAGAATAAAAATTAGAATGTTGAAAGGCTATCTAGAAGTTAAGATTTCTAGATAGCCTTTTGAATTGGAAATTTTCTATACTAGCCGGTAGATACCCAACATTGATGTTAACCTCTATTTAAGCTTCATATTATTATTTGTTTCAGAAACGAAATTTATCTTATCACGATAATAGATGTCAAGTCGTTGTGATTGAATTTCTATTTGAAAATTCACTATAGCACTTCAAAATTATGACTTACAATAATTCACCACATCTCGATATGGCAAATCGCCTCCAAAAATATCTAATGCACTGCCGATTGTTACGTGCAATTTTCCTCCTGATAATTTTTTAAACCTTTCAAGATCTTGTAATGATCGAACTCCACCTGCATAAGTTGTTGGAATCTTTGTCCATTTCGCTAAATCCTGAACTAATTCTTCCTGCATTCCGCTTTTTTTCCCTTCCACATCCACGGCATGAATTAAAAACTCATCGCAATATTGTTCAAGAAAGGAAATATTTTCTTGATTGACTTCAAAATCACTGAATTTCGTCCATTTATCCGTAACGACAAACCATTTGTCATCTCGTTTTCTGCAACTTAAATCAAGGACAATGTGTTCTTTTCCAATCTCTTGGACAAGACGTTCTAATCTTTCCATATCTAATTGTCCATCGTGAAATATGTATGATGTAACAATGACATGGCTGGCACCCGTATCAATCCATTTTTTTGCATTGTCCGAAGTGATTCCTCCACCGATTTGAAGTCCTCTCGGATATGCAGTTAAAGCAAATTGGGCTTGTTCTTCATTTCCAGGGCCTAACATGATAACATGCCCACCTGTTAAACCATCCTTTTTAAATAGTTCGGCATAATAGGAAGCATCTTTTTCAGAAATAAAATTTTCTACGACAGTTTCTTGTCCTAAAGTACTGCCAACAATTTGTTTGACTTTTCCATCATGCAAATCAATACAAGGTCTAAATTCCATAGTGCACTCGAATCCCTTCAACAGTATTTTTTATATCATATCATTGGTCTATTATTTAATCGAGAAGTGGAAGTTCCTATTTTGTTACACTCCATAATAATGGTATCATATTAAAGAGATTTTTTCGGAGAGGAGCGTATGAAAATGGAGGAAAACTTCACCATACTCAAAACTACAAAAACCTTTGTTTTAGGCCGTCCAATTGTTTCCATTTTTCATAACGCATCCAACATGTATTCTATTGTAAAAGTGAAAATTAAGGAAACGAATTTGCAATATACAGAAAAAGAAATCACAGTTGTAGGATATTTTCCAACCCTTGATGAAGAACATGACTATCGTTTTATTGGAAGTTTGAAGCATCATCCGAAATACGGAATTCAATTCCAAGTAGAAACGTTTGAAAGGGAAGTTCCTGCAACTGAACAAGGTGTCATTCACTACTTATCGAGTGACTTATTTCCGGGTATTGGTCCAAAAACTGCTGAGTTGATTGTCAAAACGCTAGGGACTGATGCGCTGAAAAAAATGATGGAAAATCCACAAATTCTCGATGAAGTTCCAAGACTATCTGAAGAGAAAAAAATGACCATTCGCAGCACTTTAGAACAAAATTTAGGTTTGGATAAAATTATGATTCAATTGAACGAATGGGGATTCGGACCGCAATTAGGAATGAAAATATATCAAACGTATCGAGAAGAAACAATTCATTTGTTAACCGAAAATCCTTATCGTTTAATTGAAGAAGTAGAAGGGGTTGGATTTACAAAAGCCGATGAATTGGGCAGTAAACTCGGCATAACAGGAAACCATCCCGACCGCATTAAAGCAGCAATCTTGCATGTATTGAATCAAGCTGCTTTATCTGAAGGGCATGTATATTTAGAAGCGGAACATGTATTGCCTGAGGTTAAAGGTATGCTGGAACAGAGCCAACCTGTAGAAATTCCTTTTGAGTCTATTTCAAAAGCGGTTATTGAATTGGAAGAGGAAGGGAAAATTTGCGGCGAAGAGACGAGAATTTACTTGCCATCCTTATATTTTAGTGAAGTTGGCATCGCAACTAAAATTTTGCAACTTTTAAAGCAAAATGAAAAAAGTCAAATTTTTTCAAAAGACGAGATACGAAAAGCAATCGGAGAAGTCGAAGAACGTTTGGAAGTGACTTATGCAGAAACGCAAGCAAGAGCCATTGAACAAGCTTTAAACTCGTCCGTTATGATTTTAACAGGAGGGCCAGGAACAGGGAAAACGACTGTTATTCGAGGATTAGTTGAAGTTTATGCAGAACTTCACGGAATTTCTTTAGATCCTAAAGAATATGCGAAGAAGGAGGAGCCGTTTCCAATTATTCTTGCAGCACCAACTGGTAGAGCTGCAAAAAGACTTTCGGAATCTACGGGTTTACCAGCGATGACAATTCACCGATTATTAGGTTTTAATGGTCAAGAAAAAGTGGAAGAATCAGATCGTGAAATCGAAGGCCGCCTTGTTATAATCGATGAAATGTCCATGGTAGATACGTGGTTAAGTCACCAATTGTTAAAAAGTATTCCTCTCAATGCTCAAGTGGTTCTTGTAGGAGATCAAGATCAATTGCCGCCGGTTGGACCTGGACAAGTATTAAAGGACTTATTAGCTTCTAAAGTCGTGCCAACCATAGAACTAACAGAAGTATATCGCCAAGCAGATGGTTCTACGATTATTGAACTGGCCCATCAAATTAAAAAAGGGCAAATTCCAACTAACTTTACTGAAAAAACGACCGATCGTTCTTTTATTAAAGCTTCAAAAGATCAAATTGCCAGCGTCGTCACACAAGTTGTAAAAAGTGCATTGGCAAAAGGTCAATCTATACGTGATATACAAGTGTTGGCACCTATGTACAAGGGGCCAGCTGGTATTGATTATTTAAATAAAGAAATTCAAGAGCTTGTGAATCCAAACGAGGATGGAACGAGAAAAGAAGTAAAGTATGGCGATACGATTTTCCGCATTGGTGATAAAGTTTTACAGCTAGTCAACCAGCCGGAAAGTAATGTTTTTAACGGTGATATTGGAGAAATTGTAGCAATCTTAAAAGCGAAAGAAACGGTTGAAAAACAAGATATCGTTGTCGTTTCTTATGATGGCAATGAAGTGACGTATGAACGATCAGATTTAAATCAAATTACTCTGGCTTATTGTTGTTCCATTCATAAAGCACAAGGCAGTGAATTCCAAACCGTGATTATGCCTATTGTTCGAAGCTATTCGAAAATGCTTCGTAGAAATTTGATTTATACAGGAATTACTCGTGCGAAAAATTATTTAATATTATGCGGAGAGCCAGAAGAATTCATGAAGGGAATTCAACGCACGGACGATTTGAAGCGTTTTACGACTTTGAGGGCCCGATTGAATCCCGCGAAGATGAATGATGATCGAAATCAGGAAATGAAGATGGAAGGGGAGAAGCTTGATGAACAAATCGTGCATCTTTCACCGGACGATTGCAATGAACAGCAGACGACAGGCGATACTACTTCCCTTCCTCCAGTCCTTAATGCGGAAACAGCACCTAAAATCCATCCGATGATAGGGATGGATGGTATCACCCCTTATGATTTTTTGGATGAATAAAAGGTTGTATACACTTTGGATAAAAAACCGAACAATTGCCTGAATCTCTGATTCTGAGAGTCTGCAACGTTCGGTTTTACTATTTATATCGACATTCAAATGCAAATTCCGGTTTCCATTTGTTATTGAAAATTCTTCACTTTACGGCCATGAAGGAAAAAGTAAAGGAGCACGGTTGCCAAAACGACAAAACTTAAACTGAAATACAATTGGCTGTAAGTCGTATACTGCTCAATAAATCCCAACAGATATGGGCCAAAGCCCAGACCTGCATCAAGGAAAATGAAGAATGTGGATGTGGCAAGTCCCATTCGATGGATGGGCGTCACTTTCACTGCAACGGCTTGAATGCAGGATTGCATATTGCCATAACCCAGACCGATCAAAACCCCTGAAAACAGCAGTACAAAACTGTTATGTGCCGCGCTTAAAACAATCAGTCCAATCGAAAAAAGAATAAACGCAGGATACATTACGTAATTTGCGCCTTTCACATCTAACAGACGCCCGGAGAAAGGACGTGAACACAAAATAGCGATGGAATAAACAAAGAAGAAGAAACTGGAGGCTTCCATCAAGCCGATTTCCTGTGCATAAAAATTTATGAAGGATAAAACTCCGGAATAGCATAAAGCGGCAATGAGCATAATGAAAGAAATCGGTATGGCTTTCGATTCAATAAAATTCGAAAGTTTGAACCCTTTAACGTCTTTCTCCGCCTTTTTCACCGCTTTAGGCTCTGATACTTGAATAAAGAATGAAGTGATGAATGCGATGATTCCTAATAAACTACACAATCCAAATACGATCAAAAAGCTTACATGCTGGCTCAAAAACAACCCTATGAAGGGACCGATGGCTGTCGCCAAAGTGGAACTCATACTGTAATACCCAATCCCTTCGCCCTTGCGGCTGTTGGGAATGACTTGGGCGACAATGGTTCCGGTTGCCGTTCCAGCAATACCGAGGGTCAAACCGTGCAAAAATCGCACAATTAAAAAGAACCAAATATTTAATTGAATAAAATAGAGGAAGCTTGATAATGCAAATAGGCAAGTGCCAATCAGCAATGTCCTTTTGTAGCCAATCGAATTGATGCCGCGGCCTATAAACAGTCTTCCAATTAATGTGGCGATGATGAAAATGCCTGTTGCAAGACCCGCTTGACTCGTGGTTGCGTGAAATTCTGTTTTTGCATAAACGGCTACAATGACAACTAGTAGATAAAAGACAGATGTTAACAAAAAATTAATGGTTGATGTGATAATAAAATCTTTTGTCCATAATTTTGATTCATTCATTGTTGTTTTCCTTCTTTACTGTAAAATTGCTGTTGAATTTTTGAAAGTGTATGGAAAAAGTTTTGCAGTTCATCCTCTGTAAGGTGTTCCATCATCTTTCTTTCGAAGCTCGATATTTTTTTACGGCAGGATGCATAAATTTCTTCACCCAACGGCGTTAACTGGATCACCTTTTCTCTCCGATCTCGGCTTTCCCTTTTTTCAATTAATCGAAGTTCCTCCAAAGCGTTCACCCTGCGAGTGATGGACGGCTTCTCTACACTGTATCGTTTGGCGATTTCCACCAGAGTTGACGGACCGTTATGCTTTATGTAATAGATAACTTGCCATAAAGAATAGGAAAGATTGTATTCGCTTAAAAGTTCATTCAAAGCATTGATTAGTGGCCGATACAATCGTAAATAATGTTGAAAAAATCCTTCCAAAGGATTTCACCTCCGATAAAATAGTTACCCTAGGTAACTATATCACTAAACTATTATATGTCAATAAAATGTTCTTTTCCAGTCATCCATTTTTTGCCCCTATCCGATTTAATGGCCATTTACCTGAATTGCGATGTATCCATGTTGGATCATCCCTTATGTACGATGTTATATATCAAATCGAGAATGTTTGTTAGCGATTTGAGAATTAAAAAGGATTTAAATGATATAAAAATATAGATTTATTTGAAAATTTTGTGTTTAGGTTTGATATAATTTAGAATTTAAATGCTGATTTTTGTAGTATTTACCAATTATTCATATGGATATTAGATAGGTTTCATTTAAAAATGAAATTGTTCTTTATAAACAAAAAATCATAAAATGAATAACAAGAAAAAATTATACTACGAAAGAGTGATGGATGATGTGTGGAATTACGGGCTGGATTGATTGGGAAAACAATTTGAAACATCAAGAAGTCACTATAAAAAAGATGACACAAACGTTAAACAAAAGAGGACCAGATGCCTCTAACATTTTTTGTGACACGCATGTTGCTCTTGGTCATACAAGACTGATCGTAGTAGATCCTGTTGGCGGTTCTCAGCCAATGTCGAAAACAAAAGGTTCTAATAAGTATACGATAGTTTACAATGGTGAGCTATATAATACTGAAGAACTGCGTAATGAATTGGTCAATCGGGGTTATTCATTTCAATCCCATTCTGATACGGAAGTATTGTTAACAGCTTATATCGAGTGGAAAGAAGAATGTGTTAAACATTTAAACGGTATATATGCTTTTGCTATTTGGGATGAGGAATGTGAAAAAATTTACATGGCGAGGGATCGGCTCGGTGTAAAGCCTTTGTTTTATAAATTTAGCGGAAAAAGCTTAATATTTGGTTCAGAATTGAAGGCAATTTTAGCCCATCCAAAAGTAAAATCCGAAGTTGATCGAGAAGGATTACAAGAATTATTTGGTTTAGGTCCTTCCCGAACGCCAGGGCACGGAATATTTCGAGGGATTAATGAATTAAGGCCAGCCCATTATCTTATTTTTGATCAACATGGCTTGAATATACAACGTTATTGGAATGTTAGAAGTACTAAACATGTTCATTCATTAGAAGAAACTATCGAAAATGTTCGTTTACTCATAAAAGATGCAGTTGAACGACAATTAGTTGCAGATGTTCCGGTTTGCACCTTTTTGTCGGGTGGTTTAGATTCAAGTGTTATTACCTCCATTGCTTCAAATTTTTTCAATAACCTAGAAAGAGGACCTCTTCATACCTATTCTATTGATTATGAAGAAAACAGTACTTATTTTCAAAAGAGTTTGTTTCAACCGGATGAAGACCGTCCATGGATTGAAAAAGTAGTTCAACATCTAGGTGTTGCTCATCATACGACCATTATTTCCCACGAACAACTTGCTGAAAAATTAAAGGAAGCTGTGATTGCTAAAGATTTACCTGGTATGGCAGATATTGATTCTTCTTTACTTTTATTTTCCGAAGAAATAAAAAAACATTTTACTGTGGCACTATCTGGTGAATGTGCTGATGAAATTTTTGGAGGCTATCCTTGGTTCTATAAAACAGAATTATTGAAAAACGATGGTTTTCCTTGGATGCAATCCGAATCAGAGAGACAAAATCTACTATTACCATACTGGCAAAATACATTGAAATTGAAAGATTATATAAAATTACGATATGAAGAAACGATCCAAGAAGTGCCGAAATTAGAAGGGGAAGAACCGAATAAAGCCCGACGCAGAGAAATGTTTTATTTGAATATGGTGTGGTTTATGTCGACATTGCTAGATCGAAAAGATCGAATGAGTATGGCTGCTAGTCTAGAAGTGCGGGTACCATTTGCAGACCATCGAATTGTTGAATATGCATGGAACATACCATGGTCAATGAAAATGCTAGGCGGAAGAGAAAAAGGATTATTGCGAAAAGCTCTAGAAAGCATTCTTCCAATGGATATTTTATACCGAAAAAAGAGCCCCTATCCTAAGACACATCATCCTAAATATACAAAGCTAGTAACTGACATGTTGCGACAGATTATTCAGAAGAAAAACTCACCAATATTGCAACTCATTTCGAAAGAAAAATTAGAAGAACTGCTAGATTCCAACAAATCATTTAAAATTCCCTGGTTCGGCCAACTAATGACGGGCCCTCAACTTATTGCCCATTTGGTTCAAATGAATATTTGGCTTGAAAAATATAATGTAAATTTAGTTGATTTGTAAACGCTTTTTGAAATAATATTAAACTTTAATATATACGGATTTTTCATTCATTTTGTTTAAAATTTTTCCATCATTAAATCGTCTGACAAATGCAATTAGAAAATAATCCGATTGGGTTTGCCAAAGTCGTGTAGGGATTCAGAGATACTCTTGCACGCTGATGACAAACAGCGTAGAAAGGAAGGGGTATTATTATGTTAAATGTAAATCCTGATCAATTTGTTATCAAACCATCATTAGCAACAATTAATTGTGAACCAAATTGGCAGTGGAAGCGAAAAGCACCTATTCCAAATTATGATTTACTTTACGTTTGGAGTGGAAAAGGAACTTTAACATTAAACGGAAAAGACTTTAAATTACAAAGAGGTAGTTGTTTTCTATTTAAACCAGGTGATTGGACGACGGCAACCCAAGATCCAATGCATCCGCTTGTAATTACGTACATTCATTTCGACCTTGAAATCGAGCCGAATATGATACCAAAATCTTATCGAATTTTACAAGATCGGATTCATTTTGAGTCGCTTCTTTCTCAATATGTAAGATTATTTTTAGTGAAAACTTTTGCTGCAGATATCGAAGGAAAGTTGATATTAAAACAATTAATGATTCAACTGTTAAGGGAAGATCAACAGTCAGAAACAAAACAAATAGAAGAAAACACGGAGATGCAAAGTCAGTTGTTCTTTACAATCAGGGAAGTGGCAAATTATGTTCAACAACATCCCGGAAAAAATCATACAGTAGAAAGTTTAGCTGCTCGCGCTAATTTTTCGCCACGTTATTTTTCAAAAAAATTCAAAGAAATCATGGGGCAAACAATTCAATCCTATGTTGTTGAAACTCGAATAAAAAGAGCGGAGCATTTGTTGCATTATACAGGCATGACAGTAACAGAAGTAGCTGATGCTCTTGGGTATAATAATATTCATTTCTTTAGCCGACAATTTAAAGCATATACAGGGAAAAGTCCATCGGAAATTCGGACATTACCGAGAATAAGAAAATCAACGATAAAAGAAATCTCGCTAAAGAGAAATGCTTAAATAAATTGTTCAAAAAAACCGACATTTCCAATACGGAATATGTCGGTTTATTATATGTATTATATTTTAAATCGCTTCACTAACAGTTGAAGTTGCTCAGCCATTGTTGCCAATGTTGTAGCAGATGTAGTAACTTCTTCCATTGTAGCCAGTTGTTCTTCTGAGGCAGAGGAAATTTCTGTTGAATGTTTCGCATTTGTTTCGGCCATTTTTGCGATTTCTTCAATGGAAGAATTAATTTGTTCAATATTTGTTGTAATTTCTTCTGTTATAGAATTTAATTCTTGGGTTTGAGCTGTAACATTCTCAATAGATTTTACTATTTGTTCAAATGATTTTCCGGATTCTTCGGTTATTTCTAATCCATTTTTTGCAACTGAATTAACATTGCTTGTCATATCAACAGCTGTATCAATGTCTTTTTGGATGATATGGATAATTTCAACAATTTGATCAGCTGATGATTTTGATTGTTCAGCTAATTTACGTACTTCGTCAGCTACAACTGCAAAACCTTTCCCGTGTTCTCCTGCACGAGCTGCTTCAATTGCAGCATTTAATGCCAACAAATTGATTTGTGATGCAATTTCGGTAATGACATCAATAATTTTTCCAATATAATTTGAATTTTGTTCTAAGTTTTTCATTACCTCTAGTGTATCGGATGATGCATCATGAATATTTTTTACTTGGCCAACTACTTTTTGAATGTGGGTATTACCTAAGTTGGCTTGAGCCATCATGACATTTGCGTTCTCGGCAACCGAACTAATAGAATCTGCAATATAA